>JALVTA010000026.1 GCA_027036095.1 Thiotrichales bacterium
AGGGAATGGCTTGCGGCCTTTGAGGAGAAGATGGGGCCCCGTTTCGGCGGGTTTGCCACCACCTCGCCGCGGCTGCGCTACCCGCTCAGGGAAACCTATGTGCAGCGGGTGGCCGAAGACCGTGTTGTGCTGCTGGGCAATGCGTCCCACACGCAGCATCCGGTGGCGGCGCAGGGGTTGAATCTGGGGCTGCGTGATGTGGCCGACTATCTGGATGGGCTGGCGCAGGATGAAGCCCTGGCCGATCCCGCCTGGCTGGGGGACTATGAGCGACGGCGCCAGCAGGATCACCGCGCCGTCATGGGGGCCACTGACAGCCTGATCGCCCTGTTCCAGCTGCCCCAGCCGCTGGCGGGGCATCTGCGCGGCGCCGGCCTTCTGGGGCTGCAGCTGGCCGCACCGCTCAAACGGCGCATGGCGGGCTTTTTCATGGGGGAACGGACATGACGCGCAGCGATATCGTCATTGTGGGCGGTGGCATGGTGGGTGCAGCGGCGGCCTGTGCCCTCGGGCGTCAGGGCCTGAAGGTGATGCTGCTGGAAAAGCGCCCCCCCGCGCCGCTTGAAGGCCAGCCGTGCTGTCAGACCCGTGCCAGCGCACTCACGCTGGCCTCCCGCCGGCTGCTGGAGGCGCTGGGGGCCTGGGAGGTGCTCGCTCCCTGGGCGCAGCCGTTCGACGCCATGCATGTGTGGAGCGACGATGTTTCCGGTGAGGTGGTGTTCCGCGCGGCCGAAGTCGGGGCGGAGGCACTGGGCTGGGTGGTGCCCAATGCAGTAGTGCAGGCGGCCCTGTGGCAGCGGTTGCCCGAAACGGTCACGGTCAGGGAGAGCGGCCTTGCGGCGCTGGATGCCGAGGCAGGAACGGTGACGCTGGAAAGTGGTGAGTCGCTCGAAGCGCGCCTGATTGTGGGAGCGGACGGCGCCCACTCTCTGACCCGCCGTCTGGCCGCCATGCCGCTCGACAGTCATGAATACGGGCAGGCGGCCATCGTGGGTTGCGTGCGCACGGAAAAGTCCCACGAAAACGCCTGCTGGCAGCGCTACATCAGCGAAGGGCCCGTGGCCTTTCTTGCCATGCGTGAAGGCTGGTCGTCACTGGCGTGGTATGTGCCGCTGACCCGGCTGGAGGAGACGCTGGCGCTGCCTGACGAGGTTTTCCGCGCCCGGCTGGAGGCCGCCAGCGGCGGGCGGCTGGGCCGCATCATCGAAGTGGACGGGCGGGCCGGTTTTCCGCTGGTGCGCCGGCATGCCCGGCGCTATGTGCGGGGACGGGTGGTGCTGATCGGTGACGCCGCCCACACGGTGCATCCGCAGGCGGGCCAGGGTGTCAATCTGGGCCTGCTGGATGTGGCGGCGCTGGCGGAGGAGATCGGTGTTGACACCGGTGTGGACTGGGCATGCACGGGCGCACTGCAGCGATACCAGCGCCGGCGCTATGGGGACAACCTGCTGGTGCAGCGTGCCATGGACGGCTTCGACAGCCTGTTCGATCACGGCCTGCCCTGGAAGCGACCTTTGCGGCAGGCGGTGCTGACGGCGGGGCGGACGCTGTCGCCGGCGCGAGCGCTGCTGACGGATCTGGCATTGAGAGGACGCTGGGCGTGAGCATGATCGAGGGCAGGGAAAACCGGACGGCCACGCTGGCGCGGCATATCAATGTGCGCGCCCTGCTGGGCGTGGGCGGGGTGCCGGCGTCGGAAAATCCCCGTGCACGCCGCTTCGGCGAGCTGATGGAAGCCGCCGTGCTGTTTGCGCTGGCGCTGGTGTTCATTCAGGTGTTCATGGCGCTGTTCGAGCAGGACATCGGTGGCTACTGGGTGGACCTGATCATCTGGGCCGTGTTCGCGGTGGAATTTTTCGGCTCACTGGTGCTGGTGGACCGGCGGTTCCGTTATGTGCGCTACAACTGGATGAATGCGCTGATCGTACTGCTGGCCTTTCCGTGGACGCCGTGGAGCGAGCAGTATGCCTTCGTGTTCCAGTCGCTGCGTCTGCTGCTGATTCTGCGCTTTACCGTGCACTTTTTTCCAACGGCGCTGGAGATTCTGCGCCGCAACCACTTTGGTCAGATCCTCGGCCTGGCGGCGCTGCTGGTGGTCTTTGCCGGTGCCATGTTCGCCTATCTGGAAAATCGGGATTTCGGTGACGGGCTGTGGTGGGCACTGGTGACCATCACCACCGTCGGTTATGGTGACGTGGTGCCCCAAACGGAAGGCGGGCGCATCTTCGGTGGCGTGATGATCCTGTTCGGGGTGGTGATCTTCTCGCTGGTGACCGCGAACATTGCCGCCTTCCTCGTCAGTGACGAGGAGCAGAAGGTGGAGCGGGACATTCTGCGTCAGGTGCGTCAGAATGGTGAACGGCTGGCGGAGCAGGAAAAGCGCGAGGTGGCCCATCTGGAGCAGCTGATCGCCCATCTGGCGGAGATGGAGCAGCGGCAGGATGCCGCGCGACGCAGGATGGAGGAGGCGTTGCTGAAGGAAGTGGAGCAGCTGCAGAAGCGCATTGAAACCCTCGAAAGGCAGATGGCGCGCCGTTGAGCCTGCGCCCGCCTTGCAAAAGGTTTTTTATGGCGTTAGCATTTGGTCTTATATCTGCAAATCCTTTTGGATTTTTCTGAACCACACGCCGGGAGCGTTCTCTACTATGGCTATGGCTGATCGCCGCTTACAGGTCTTTCACACGGTTGCCAAGGTGCTCAGTTTCACCAAGGCGGCCGAAACCCTCCACATGACCCAGCCTGCGGTCACCTTTCAGATCAAGCAGCTGGAAGAGCAGTTCAATACCCGCCTCTTTGACCGCACCCACAACAAGATTTCTCTGACCGAAGCCGGTCGCATCGTCTACAACTACGCCGAGCAGATCCTCGAGCTCTACGAGCGCATGCACAATGACGTTCGCGAGATCACAGGCGAGGTGTCCGGCTCGCTGCTGATCGGTGCTTCTACCACTATTGCCGAATACATGCTGCCGCGCCTGCTGGGCGCGTTCAAGGAGAATTTCCCGGAGGTGAACATCCGCCTGCAGGTGGGCAATACCGACGCTATCGTTTCGATGGTGGAGAATAATCTGATCGACCTGGGACTGGTGGAAGCGCCGGTTTACAACAAGAACTTGGAAGTAGAGGTGTGCCGCATCGACGAGATGGTGCTGGCGGTGCCGGTGGATCATCCGCTCGCCTCCCGCAAGGAAGTTTCCATCGAGGAGATTCGCCGCTATGAGTACATCACCCGGGAGGAGGGCTCCGGTACCCGGGCAGTGATTGATCAGTATCTCAAGGAACAGGGCCTCAGCTACAGCGATCTGGACGTGGTGCTGGAGCTGGGCAGCCCCGAGGCGATCAAGATGGCCATCGAGGCGGGCATCGGCGTGGCCATCGTCTCCCGTACTACGCTGCGTAAGGAGCTGGAGCTGGGCACCCTCAAGGCCATTCCGCTCAACCCGCCGCTGACGCGCCCCTTCTCCCACGTGCGCCAGAAGCACAAGTTCCGCAACCGTGCGGTGGGCGAGCTGCTGGAGTTTGCCGTGGATTATTGCAAGGCGCGCGCCATTCAGGAAGGCTTCAGCGTGCCCGATCTGGAAGCGGCTCAACGCAAGATGGAAGCCGGCGGTTGAACGTCGGCGCCTGCTGGATGAACAGGGCGGCGCAAGCCGCCCTTTTTCGTATCCGGCCGCTGGTGAGCCGGCTGTTATAATGTGCGTTTGTTCAGGCAATTGGCAGACGCTATGAAGGCGCTGAAGCGTTATCTGATCGCAGGACTGCTGGTATGGCTGCCGCTGGGCGTGACCGTGGCGGCGCTGATCTTTCTGGTCAACCTGTTTGACAAGAGTCTGCTGCTGCTGCCGCCTCACTGGCGGCCCGAGTACTGGCTCGGCTTCCATGTGCCCGGCTTCGGCATCATCGTCTCCACCATCCTGATTCTGCTGACCGGCATGCTGGTGGCCAACTTTCTCGGCAACCGGCTCATGGCTCTGTGGGAGCGCGTTCTGGCGCGCATTCCGCTGGTCAGCGGCATCTATTCTGCGGTCAAGCAGCTGACCGAGGCGGTGTTCGGCAGCGGCGAGAAGAGCTTTCAGAAGGTCTATCTGCTGGAGTATCCCCGCCGGGGCCTGTGGACGCTGGGGTTCCAGACCAGCCGCACCGTGGGTGAGGCACAGAAGAAGACCGGCATGGACAATGTGGTCAATCTGTTCGTGCCCACCACCCCCAACCCAACTTCAGGGTTCTTCATCATCGCCAGCCGCGATGACATCATCGAGCTGGACATGGGGGTGGACGACGCATTGAAAATGGTGATTTCCGGCGGGGTGGTGGTGCCGCCCCTGCCCAAACGGCCTGCCGATGATGCGGCGGGCGCAGACAAGACGGAGCAAGACAAGCAATGAGCGATATGCACGCCTACCGCAGTCACTACTGCGGCACAGTGACCGAATCCCTGATGGACGAAACCGTAACCGTCGCCGGCTGGGTGGCGCGCCGCCGTGACCATGGCGGAGTGATCTTCATTGATCTGCGTGACAGCAGCGGCGTGGTGCAGGTGGTGGTGGATCCGGACACGCCGGAGGCCTTCGCCACGGCTGAGCATCTGCGCAACGAGTGCGTCATTCAGGTGACCGGCCGGGTGCGCGCCCGGCCGGAGGGCACGGTCAACCCCAATCTGGCCACCGGCCGGATCGAGATTCTGGCGAAGGATCTGCAGCTGCTCAGCATGGCCGAGCCGATTCCCTTCCAGCTGGACGAGGAGCGCGTCGGTGAAGATGTTCGCCTGAAGTACCGCTACATCGACCTGCGTCGGGACGCCATGCAGCGCAACCTGAAGCTGCGCTACCAGGTAACGCGCGCCATGCGCAACTACCTGGATGACAACGGCTTCATGGAAATCGAAACGCCCATGCTGACCAAGTCCACGCCGGAGGGCGCGCGCGACTATCTGGTGCCGAGCCGCACCCATCCGCACAAGTTCTTCGCGCTGCCCCAGTCGCCGCAGCTGTTCAAGCAGCTTCTGATGATGTCCGGCTTCGACCGCTACTTCCAGATCACCCGCTGCTTCCGTGACGAGGATCTGCGCGCCGACCGCCAGCCTGAGTTCACCCAGCTGGACATCGAAACCAGCTTCCTCACCGAGGAAGGGGTCATGCAGCTGATGGAGGGGCTGACCAAGCACATCTTCAAGGAGGCCATCGGCGTTGAGTTTGACGGTGATTTCCCGCGCATGACCTATGCGGAGGCGATGGAGAAATATGGGGTGGATCGCCCCGATCTGCGCATTTCGCTGCAGCTGGTGGATGTGGCCGACCTGCTGCAGAAGATCGACTTCAAGGTGTTCGCCGGCCCGGCGAAGGATCCGAAGGGCCGGGTGGCGGCGCTGCGTGTGCCCGGTGGGGCCAAACTGACCCGCAAGGAGATCGACGACTATACGAAGTTCGTTGGCATCTACGGCGCCAAGGGACTGGCCTGGATCAAGGTGAACGATCTGTCGCAGGGTGTGGACGGACTGCAGTCGCCCATCGTCAAATTCTTCCCGGATCAGGTGATGCAGATCATGGAACGGGTCGGCGCACAGGATGGCGACATCGTCTTCTTTGGTGCCGATAAGACCAAGGTGGTCAACGAGTCCCTCGGTGCCCTGCGGGTGAAGCTGGGCGAGGATCTGGGCATGATCGAAGGGGACTGGGCGCCGGTATGGATCGTGGACTTCCCCATGTTCGAGGAGGACGAGAAGACCGCGCGCATGACCGCCATTCACCACCCGTTCACCCAGCCCAAGGCCACCACCGAGGAGCTGGAGCAGATGGCGCAGGAGGAGTGCCATCAGCTGCTTTCGCGCGCCTACGATCTCGTGATCAACGGCATTGAGGTGGGCGGTGGCTCCGTGCGTATCCACGACACCCGCATGCAGGCGGCCGTATTCCGTATTCTCGGCATTAGCGACGAGGAGGCGCAGGAGAAGTTCGGCTTCTTCCTCGAAGCGCTCAAATATGGCGCACCGCCCCATGCCGGCATGGCTTTCGGGCTGGACCGGCTGGTGATGCTGATGGCCGGCTGCGACACTATCCGTGATGTGATCGCCTTCCCGAAAACCCAGTCCGCGGCCTGCCTGCTCACGGAGGCGCCGGGCGAGGTGGATCCCGCCCAGCTGCGTGAGCTGGGGCTGCGCTTTCGACAGATGGCGAACGGATGAGCGAAACGACTCAGCTGGCGCCTGAGCTGCAGGCGCGCATTGACCGGCTGGTGGCGCAGGCAACCCCCGCGCCCATGCTCAGCCGCGCCGAAAAGGCGGCGCTGGAGGAGGAGATCCGCACGCTGCTGAAAGCGCGCAATGCCGTGCTGGTGGCGCACTATTACGTGGATGATGCCCTGCAGCGGCTGGCGGAGGAGACCGGCGGCATCGTGGCCGATTCGCTGGAGATGGCCAGCTTCGGCGCCCGCAGCGAGGCAGAGGTGTTGGTGGTGTGCGGCGTGCGCTTCATGGGCGAGACGGCCAAGCTGCTCAGCCCGGAAAAGACGGTACTCATGCCCGCGCTGGAGGCCACCTGCTCGCTGGATGTGAGCTGTCCACCGGAGGCCTTTGCGGAATTCATCGCCCGGCACCCGGACCACACGGTGGTGGTCTATGCCAACACCAGCGCCGAGGTGAAGGCACTGGCCGACTGGACGGTGACCTCCGGCAACGCGCTCCACATCGCCCGCCATCTGGCCGAACGGGGCGAGAAGATCCTGTGGGCGCCGGACCGTCATCTGGGCCGCTGGATCGAGCGGGAGACCGGCGTGGAGATGACGCTGTGGCCGGGCCACTGCATCGTCCATGACGAATTCATGGCCTTCGAGCTGGAAAAGCTGCGTCAGCGCTATCCGGATGCGAAGGTGCTGGTGCATCCGGAGTCGCCGGAGAATGTGGTGGAAATGGCCGATGTGGTCGGCTCCACCAAGGTGCTGATCAATGCGGTGCAGACCCTGCCGGACCGGCGCTTCATCGTCGCCACCGATTACGGCATCTTCTACAAGATGCAGCAGCTGGCACCGGAGAAGGAATTGATCGCCGCACCGACCGGCAGCCGTGAGCGTCAGTGTCAGAGCTGCGCCCACTGTCCGTGGATGGCGATGAACTCGCTGGTGAACCTGCGCGATGCGCTGCGGAACATGGCACCGGAAGTCCATGTGGACCCGGCCGTGCGTGAACGGGCGGTGCGTCCCATCCAACGCATGCTGGCATTTTCCCGCGAGGCGGGACTGATCAGGTAAAACCGGCCCCTGCGGGCCTGAACAGAAGGAAGAGGCTATGGCTGGACACAGTAAATGGGCCAACATCAAACACCGCAAGGCGGCACAGGACGCCAAGCGGGGCAAGATCTTCACCAAGCTGATTCGCGAGTTGGTGGTGGCCGCGAGGATGGGCGGCCCGGTCATCGAGGACAACCCGCGCCTGCGCGCTGCCGTAGACAAGGCGCTGCGCAACAACATGAAGAAGGACACCATCGAGAAGGCCATCGCCCGTGGCGCTGGTCAGGATGAGGCCGACAACTACGAAGAGGTGCGCTACGAGGGCTATGGTCCGGGGGGTGTGGCCATCATGGTGGACTGCCTCACCGACAACCGTCAGCGCACCGTCTCCGAAGTGCGTCATGCCTTCAGCAAGCGCGGCGGCAACCTGGGCACCGACGGCTCTGTGGCCTATCTGTTCAAGCGTCAGGGCATCATCTCCTTCGAGCCGGGCGTGGACGAGGACGCCCTGATGGAGGCCGCCATTGAGGCGGGTGCCGAGGATGTGGTCATCAATGACGACGGCAGTGCCGATGTGATCACCACGCCCGAGGACTACATGGACGTGCTTACCGCGCTGGAGGCGGCCGGCTTCAAGCCGGCCCACGCCGACATCTCCATGGAGGCGGACGTCAAGGCGGAGATCACCGATCCGGAGCAGGCGCAGAAAGTGATGGCGCTGATCGACGCGCTGGAGGACCTGGACGATGTGCAGCGGGTCTACTCCAACGTGGACATTCCCGACGATGTGATGGAGAAGATCGCCTGAAGGCGCAGCGCATACTGGGCATCGATCCCGGCTCGCGCAAGACCGGCGTGGGCATCGTGGACATTGCCGGCCCGCGCAGCCGCTATGTCTTCAGCGGCGTGATCCGGGTGGAGAAATACACGCCGCCGGAGCGGCTCAAGCGCATCTTCAACAGCATGAACGAGCTGATCGCCCGGTACCGGCCCGACGCGCTGGCCATCGAAAAGGTGTTCGTGCACAAGGATCCGGTGGCGGCGATCAAGCTGGGACAGGCGCGTGGCGTCATTCTGTGCGCCGCGGCGCTGGCGGAGGTGCCCATCTTCGAATACACCCCCACCCAGATCAAGGGGGTGGTCGTGGGCAAGGGGCACGCCGCCAAGGGACAGATTCAGTTCATGGTGCAGCAGCTGCTGCGTCTGAGCGAGACGCCGCAGGAGGATGCGGCCGATGCGTTGGCCTGCGCCCTGTGCCATGCGCGTTTCGCCTCGCTCAAGGTGGATGTCACGCGCCTCGGTGGCGCAAGGAGACGGTTTTGATCGGCGCATTGACGGGCAGACCCCTCAGCTGGCAGCCGCCGGAGCTGCTGCTGGATGTCAACGGCGTGGCCTACGAGGTGCTCGCCCCCTCCACGCTGCACTTTCATGATGATGAAACGGTGCGGCTCTACACCCATCTGACCGTGCGTGAGGACCAGATGCAGCTCTACGGGTTCCGCAGCTTGGAAGAGCGCAACGTCTTCCGCACCCTGCTGCGCATCAGCGGCATCGGCGCCAAGATGGGGCTGGCCATTCTGTCCACCTGGCAGGTGGATGAGCTGATGCAGATCATCCGTCAGGAAGACCTCAAGGCGCTCACGCGCATTCCGGGTGTGGGCAAGAAGACGGCCGAAAAGCTGCTGGTGGAACTGAAGCACCGGTTCGACAGCCTTGCTCCAGTGGCTGGTGGCGGCGTCGCGGCGGGTACCGCTACGGCGCATCTCGAGCTGCCGAACGATGCCGTCTCGCTGGCCCGTCAGGCGCTGGAAAATCTCGGCTACACGCCGGCCGAAGCCGGTCGGCTGCTGGATGCGGTGGCCGAGGAGGGGCTTGAGACGGCCGAGCTGATCAGACGGGCACTGAAACAGGCGCAGACACGATGATCGAAGCGGACCGTATCGTCGGCAATCAGGAGGCGGAGGACGACATCTTCCTGCCGCCGCGCATCCGTCCGCAGAGTCTGGGCGAATATGTGGGGCAGCAGGCGGCCCGGGCGCAGCTGTCCATGTTCATCGAGGCGGCGCGCCAGCGGCAGGAGGCGCTGGACCATGTGCTGCTCTACGGGCCGCCCGGGCTGGGCAAGACCACTCTGGCCAACATCATCGCCCACGAGATGGGCTCGCAGCTGCGTCAGACCTCCGGCCCTGCGCTGGAGCGACCGGGTGATCTGGCCGCCCTGCTGACCCGTCTGGAGCCGTTCGATGTGCTTTTCATCGACGAGATCCACCGCCTCTCGCCTGCGGTGGAAGAGATCCTCTATCCGGCCATGGAGGATTTCCAGATCGACATCATCATCGGCGAGGGACCGGCCGCCCAGAGCGTGCAGATCGACATCCCCCCCTTCACGCTGGTGGGGGCCACCACCCGCGCCGGGCTGCTCACCATGCCGCTGATGGACCGGTTCGGCATCGTGCAGCGGCTGGAGTTCTATACTGTTGAAGAATTGTCACAAATCATTACGCGCTCTGCGCATATACTTGGCGTGCGCATTGAAGCGGACGGGGCGGCGGAGATTGCCCGCCGGGCGCGCGGCACGCCGCGGATCGCCAACCGGCTGCTCAAGCGGGTGAGGGATTACGCGCAGGTGCGCGGTGACGGCACCATCACCCGTGAGGTGGCGGACGCGGCGCTGAATCTTCTGGAGGTGGATCCGCTCGGTCTCGACAAGATGGACCGGCGGCTGCTGGAGCTGGTGATCAACAAGTTCGACGGCGGGCCGGTGGGCATTGACAGTCTGGCCAGCGCCCTGGGTGAGGAGAAAGGCACCATCGAAGAGGTGATCGAGCCCTATCTGGTACAGCAGGGTTTTCTGGTGCGCTCGCCGCGCGGGCGCGTGGCCACGGATCTGGCCTATGGCCATCTGGGGCTGTCGCGGGACTGATTTGGACGGGGTCTCCCCCAATTTTGCAGGGTGCGGAAAAAACCGCGCCGGAAAAATGACGGAAAAACGGGTCTTATGGACGGAAAACAGCTGCTTGAACTGATTTTCAATGCCTCCATCGTGGTGCAGGCGGTCATGGTGATCCTGCTGTTCATGTCGGTGGCGGTGTGGGCCGTGGGTTTTGCCAAACGGGCCGAACTGGGGCGCATGCGCCGGCATCTTGCGGACCTGCGTCGGGAGTTCGAGCAGGGCGCGGGCCTGCAGCTCTACTATGATCTGGGGGCGCGGCCCTATGGCGACTCGCTGGGCGCGCAGGTGCTCAAGGCGGGCGTGAGCGAGTTTCTCGAACTGAACAAGCTGGGCGTGCGCGACCGCAGTGCGCTGCTGGAAGGGGCCGAGCGGGCCATGCTGGCGGCGCTCAACGAGGCGCACCGCAAGGTCAACGGCCTGCTGCCGTCGCTGGCTACCATCGGCTCCTCCGCCCCCTACATCGGCCTGTTCGGAACCGTCTGGGGCGTGATGAACGCCTTTGCCGGGCTGGCCCAAGTGCAGCAGGCTACCCTGTCGGCCGTGGCGCCCGGCATTGCCGAGGCATTGATCGCCACGGCCATGGGCCTGTTCGTCGCCATTCCGGCAGTGATTGCCTACAACCGTCTTGCCGCGCGTGCCAACGGTCTGTCTGACGAGCTGGAGGAGCTGGCCGAGCAGGTGCTGGTACGCCTGCACCGCCAGGCCAACAAGCTGTCTGCCACTCCGGAGGTGTGACCCGTGCGCCGCCGCCTCTCCATGCATGGCAAGCGTCCCCGCCTGATGGCGGAGATCAACGTGGTGCCCTATGTGGATGTGACGCTGGTGCTGCTGATCATCTTCATGGTCACCGCCCCCATCGTGCAGCAGGCGGTCTGGGTCGATCTGCCCGCCACGCCCAAAGTGCAAAAGAAGGGCGGTGCACAGGGCCGGGAGCCTTTCGTCATCACCGTCACCAAGGACGGCTTCTACCGCACCAGCGCCGATCCGGACCATGTGGTGGCGCCGCAGGATCTGGCCCGACTGGTGGCCGAAACCGTGGCGCGTAGTCAGCTCAAACAGCCCATCTACCTGCAGGGGGACCGCCAGGCTCCCTACGGCAAGGTGGTCAAACTGTTCGTGCTGCTCAAGGCCAACGGCGTGGATCAGGTGGCGCTGCTGACCCAGCCTGAGGAGGCGGGCCGATGATCCGCTTCGTGCTGCGTCATCCGCTGGCGACCCTGGCGGCACTGGTCGTTCATGGGCTGCTGTTCATCCTGCTGTGGTGGAGCTGGAGCCAGCCGGCCAAACCCCGTGCCGTGGCAGCCCCTTCCGAACCGGACCGTAGCATTCAGCCCCGGCAGAGCCTGCCGCCCATGAAGACCTTTGCGGTGGATCAGAAACTGGTGCAGCAGCAGCTGGAGAAGATTCGCCGACAGGAAGAAGCCAAACGCCGCCGGGCCGAGCAGCTGAGAAAGCAGGCGGAGGCCGAGCGACGCCGTCTGGCCGCCCTGAAACGCCAGCGCGAACTGGAACGCAGAAAGGCCGAGGAAGCTCGTCGCAGGGCGGAGGCCGAGCGCAAGCGCCTGCTGGCGGAGAAGAAGAAGGCTGAAGCGCTGAAGAAGGCCGCCGAAGAAGCGGCACGCAAGAAGGCCGAGGCGGAGCGCAAGGCGCAGGAACTGAAGCGGCAGCAGCAGCTGGCGGCGGAGAAGAAGCGCCGCCTGGAAGAAGAGCTGCGCCGCAAGGCGGAGGAGAAAAAACGGCTGGAAGAGGCGGCCCGTCAGGCACGCCTGAAAAGGGAACGGGAAGAAGAGGCCGCACGGCTGCGTGAGCAGTTGCTGGCCGAAGAACGTCAGCGACAGGAGGCGGAACGCCGTCAGCGACTGGCCCAGCTGCGCGAGCTCTACATCAGCCAGATCGCCGCCAGGGTGAAGGAGAACTGGCGCACACCGGCGCGCATCAATCCGGAGGCCCAGTGTGATCTGGAGATCACCCAGAAACCGGACGGCAGGATCGTCTCTGTCAAGGTGCTCAACTGCAACAAGGCGGCGGACAAGCCCTTCCGCATCGCCGCCGAGCGGGCGGTCTGGCGCACCGGCACGCTGCCGCCGCCGCCGGAGAAGGACCTGTTCGAACCGACCATCCGATTCGTATTCAAGCCCTGAGGTGGAAAGATGAGACTGATTGCCCTGCTCTGGCTGACGCTTGCTGCCCTGACCGCCCGTGCCGAGCTGACCGTGGAGATCAGTGACGCGCAGGAGAATGCCGCGCCGGTGGCCATCATCCCCTTTGAAGGGGAGGCGCTGGCGCCGGAGAAGGTCTCCGAAGTGGTGGGCTTCGACCTGCGCCGCAGCGGTCGTTTCCGGCCACTGCCGAAGGATGACCTGCCGGAGCT
>JALVTA010000027.1 GCA_027036095.1 Thiotrichales bacterium
CGATCTCGGCGAGCCGTTTCTGATCCCAGGTCACCCGCTTGGGCAGGTCCGCGGTCACGCGTACAGGACCGTCGTCGAAATGCACCACGCCGGTGTCCTTGCCGGCCGCCAGGCGAACCGCCTGCGCCCGGTCGGCGTACTTCAGCTCCAGGGCGCGGTCGATGTGCTCGACCAGCGCGCGGGCCGAGGCCAGCAGGTCGGCGGCATTGTTCTTGAGTCGGAACAGGGTCTCAGCGGGCTGCCTCGCGAGATCGCCGGGAGGCGTGGCCAGCACCTGGTCGGGGGTAAAGGTGGCGGTCATGCGGCACCTCCCGCCTGCGGCTGATGTGCGGGCTCGGAAGTGGATGCGCGCATGTGCTGGCGCTCGTAGGCCTCGATGTCCTCGAGGCGGTAGACGACCCGGCCTCCGATCTTCAGGAAGCAGGGCCCCCAGCCGATGGCGCGCCAGCGCTCCAGGGTCCGCTGGGAGATCTTCCAGCGGTCGGCCAGTTCGGCCTGATTGAGATGTCTTACGGTCATCGTTTTCTCCTGCGGGTTCATGCGAAACGCAGGAGAAAGGATGCGGGGTGATCGGTTAGGAGCCGGTCAGGTGGGGGTTAGGAGCGAGGTTAGGAATCAGGCGGCTTCGGTGATCAGCCAGCAGTATCCGCCGCCATAATCGATGACCGATTTCCAGTCCTCTTTGCACCCGCTGAAGGCCTGACTGAGGGTCCGCGAGCGTGATTCGGCCTCCTCGAGCACGGAGGCTGTCCTCTGACGGGGTTCTCCTCGCTCCCATGCTTCATAGAGAATGCGGATGATCCTCTTTTGCGTGTGACCGGGGAAACGGTACTCGCGATCATGGATGCGCAGATAACCGCCGTCCTCGCTGCATTCCACGGGCGTCCACTCCTTCGTGGACTGAGCGGGCATCCCGACAAAGGTGGCCAGGGTTTCCATGTCCACCCTGTCCAGGACATCACGATTCGGCGAAAAGAGATCCGGCAGGGGCAAGAGGATCGGGTCGCCTGGCAAAGCGGGACCATGCCGGCTCGAGTCGGTATCTGTGAGAATGAGGCAGGATCCCCGCCGGGGATACCCGAGAAGCGCTGTCCGTACACTCGCGAGGGTTTCGGGAAGACTCGCACGCCGCAGAAAAAGCACCGCCATCCTACGCCGGCCGATCCAGGTCTCTCCCAGTTCCCACAGTAGCTCAGGCAACAGGGTCTCTGGTTGGGTGCGCTCCGGCATATCGAGCCACTGTCGGATCGCCGACAGCAACTGCTCGAAATGGACCTTGTAGGATTTCAACTGGTCGGGCGGGACGGTGACCCAGCCGGCCGAGGGCGAGAAATACCGATAGGCCTTGCGCTCACTGTCCCACTCCAGTTCGTAGTCCCGACCGTCCACCTCGATGTATCCGGCGCGGTTGCCGGACGGAACCAGCCATTGGTTCGCAAGCAGTTCGCCGATCTCGGGGAAATCCTCGGCCACTGCCGCGTTCAGGATGGCCTTTGGGTGTCCTGCGGCGCGCAGCAAAAGGGCCAGCGCAGCTCGTGAGATTCGGGGTTGCCCAGCCGTCATTCGCCGGTATCCTCGAGCAGTCCCCAGAGCTTGAGATATTTACTACCGATCAGTATCTCATGCTCAGTCCGATTACGTAGATCACAGCCGTTCGGCATGGAGATCTTGACCGGCAGCACTTTGCCCCGCTTGGCGCCATTTTCCGGGTGGAAGCGGATGGAGAGTTTCGCCTGCGTCGGCACAAAACAACCCGTCTTCAGGGGATTGCGATCGCCAAAGAACTCTTCAGCGTATTCGTAGAGGTTCATGTCCGAGCGCGCCGGCACTTCGAGGGTGAGCCGCCCCTGTCCGCCGGTATCTTTCAGCTTGATCATAACCACTTCGACAGATTCGATCCCGTCCTCGGGATCGGTATCCAGGTTGGGCCGGGACATGAGCGGCTGCAGGTTGTAGCGCCGCAGCGGAACCTGCTCCGCTTCGACCGGCTGTTTCAGCAGATCCCGGGTGAAGGCCCTGGCGATGGTGTCCCTGCGTTCCCGGCCTGACGCCACCACCTCGATGACGCCGGACTCCGGGGCATAGATGACGGCGTGCTCGGACACGGGCCGGCGAATCCGCGGGACGATGTCGTTGCCGGCGAACTCCAGGTAGGAATCCGGCAACCCCTCCTGATAGATCATCACCTGGATGACCTCCGTTTCCTCGCCCTCTCCATCGGGCAGGGTCCGTTCGAAGAACTCGATCTTCACCTTGTCGCCGAGCCCGAACATCTCCCGCAGCTGGGACTGGAACGCCTCGATCGACACTGGGTCGGTGGAAAGCGTAACCCCCGGCTCGCTCTGGTAGCCGCCCCAGTTCCGACCGAAACGGTACTGGTCCGCATAGCGGATGTCCTCGGCATGCCGGAAATTGTCCGGCTCGTGCAGGTAGACCCAGCAGCTCCGCTCCACGGCGGATTCCAGCGACCGGAACGTCGTCGTGTCGCCGACAGCCTCGAGCAAGGCCGCCTGACCGATCTCGTCGGCCATGTGGTAGATACGCTCGGCGTCGATGCGCAATCGGGCCTTTGCGTCGGGATCGAGGTGGTCCACCAGCTGGATGACATTCTGCGTGACCGCATCCGGGTCCTGCGTCCAGTCCACGTCCTCGAGGGGGATCTTCTTGTGGGTGAAATACTCCCGCAGGCCTTCGGCGGAAGCGTGGCGGATGAAGTTTCGAACGATTGGCATGATCAGGGTCCTCTTTGTCTGCGGGAGCACAAAAAGTTCGCTACAGAGAACCCCTAAGGTAGAAGCGGGAATAACGCTTGTCAAGCACAAGTCGTATGCCTATACTGCACTGCTGATTTTCAAGCAAAGATCACGGGAACGGCCCATGG
>JALVTA010000028.1 GCA_027036095.1 Thiotrichales bacterium
TGTCTGCGCTCCGTTGAGGGTCTGTGGAAGGTCTGCTCAACGGTAGGCAACAGCATGCTGAAGGTCAATATCCCCGGAAATCTGCGAAGAACCCAAAAAGAGGGATAACCCTGGGTCAGTGGGCTTTTTTCCGGCATGCCTGCGGTGCGCAAGTCCGCGGCTAGAAAGCCGTCCGGCAAAAACGGGGGAGGCCCCGTCAGAATCGCCGCAGCGGGTCCTGTCGGTAGAACTGCTTCAGCTGCTCATAGACGGCGGGATACGCCGTGTTGAGCGTTCTGGGCGCGGCGAAGAAGTATTCCGAGGTTACCGCGAAGAATTCGCCCGGGTTGGTGGCGGCGTAGGGGTTGATGCGGGGTCGGCAGCGGGGACGGCGGGTGCAGCGGTTAAGGTCATCAAAGGCGCTTTTGAAGGCTTCATACCATGCCTTTGCGTCCATGTCCTCATGCAGGGGCGGGAAGCCGTTTGCCGCGTCATCCACCTGCAGGTCGATCTTGTGGGCCAGCTCATGGATGATGACCTGTCGGGCGTGATGCCCCAGTCTGTGGGGCTGGGCACTCTGCCAGTCGATGACCACCGGCCACTGCAGGCTGGTGACGCCTGCCAGCGTTACCTCCCGCTGCTCCGTCAGCGGGCCCGTCTCCACGCCGCCTGCCGGCATGCGCCAGGGCGTGGGCCGTACGGTCAGCTGCTTCCAGTTGTCATACCAGTCCAGATCGTCCGGCAGGTTGAGAATGGGGATACAGGCTTCGGTGGCGATGTAGGCCTTCTGAAAGGGTGTCAGCATCATGCCTGCCCCTACGATCACCTTCTCGTCCAGCAGACGGCTGGCCAACAGGCGCAGGCGATGCTGTTCACTCCGGTCGAAGCGGCTGATCAACGGTGTGGCGCGCACCTGCTGCCACAGGGAAAAGGGAATGTGAAACTGGTGCAGTTCACGGGCGATGCGCCGGCGCTGCAGGTGGCTGAGCAGCTTAAGCACAGGCGGCCTCCACGGCGTGGCGCATGCCTTCGATCAGCTGCGCCAGCTCTTCTTCGGTGATGTTGTAAGCGGGCATGGTGTAGACCAGCCGCCCGAACGGACGCAGCCATACGCCGGCGGCGACAGCCGCATCCTGTGCCCGCTGGGCGCGGTCATCCGCTTCCAGCTCCACCACGCCGATGGCGCCGAGCACACGCACATCCCGAACGCCCTCCAGTTCAGCCAGGTCATTCAGGCCGTCACGCAGACGCGCTTCGATGGCCTGCACCCGTTGCTGCCACGGACTGTCCAGCAGTAGGTCGATGCTGGCGTTGGCCACGGCGCAGGCGGTGGGGTTGGCCATGAAGGTGGGGCCGTGCATCAGCGCCCGCGGCGGGTTGCTGCACAGGGTGAAGGCGATCTCTTCCGTGCACAGGGTGGCCGCCAGGGTCATCATGCCGCCGGTAAGCGCCTTGCCCACGGTCAGGATATCCGGGCTGATCCCGGCCCACTCGCTGGCAAACAGCCTGCCGGTGCGGCCGAAGCCGGTGGCGATTTCATCAAAGATGAGCAGCACATTGTAGTCATCCGCCAGGGCACGCAGCTGGCGCAGGTAGGCAGGCCGATAGAACCGCATGCCGCCGGCCCCCTGCACGATGGGCTCAATGATGATGGCGGCAATCTCTTCCCGGTGAGCGTCCAGCAGACGGCTCAGTGCCGCAATGTCTTCGGCAGGCTCGTCCCGAGTCTCGGCAAAGCCGGGCAGCGGTGCCGGAGCGAACAGATGCTTCGGCAGCACACCGGAAAACAGGCGGTGCATGCCGTTGACCGGATCCGTGACGCTCATGGCGCCGAAAGTGTCGCCATGGTAGCCGTTGCGCACGGCCAGAAAGCGGTGCCTCGCCGGTTGGCGACGCGCCATCCAGTACTGCAGCGCCAGCTTCATGGCCACCTCCACGCTGACGGAGCCGGAGTCGGCAAAGAACACCTTCTTCAAAGGTGCCGGCGTGAGGGTGACTAGCTGTTCAGCCAGATCAATGGCCGGCTCATGTGTCAGTCCCCCGAACATGACATGCGGCATGGTCTTGAGCTGGCGAGCCGCGGCGGCCAGCAGCTTCGGGTGGTTGTAGCCGTGGATGGCGCACCACCAGGAACTCATGCCGTCCACCAGTCGGCGACCGTCTTCAAGGATGATGTGGCGCCCTTCGGTCGCCGCCACCGGCAGGGGGGGCGATGGGGGCGGCAGGCAGCTGTAGGGGTGCCACACATGCTCGCGGTCATAGCTCAGGTTGATCATCTTGCCTCCCGATGCCAGAATTCGTCCGGCATTTTACCGTGCAGACAGGGTGAGGCGGCACGCAGGGATGTGGCATCCCGCCCCGAATAAAATTTTCATCGGCATGCTTGACATGCCGATGGCAGTCACTAAAATACGCGTCACTTTCGGAGGGTTTCCCGAGCGGTCAAAGGGGGCAGACTGTAAATCTGCTGGCTCAGCCTTCGGTGGTTCGAATCCACCACCCTCCACCAGATTCCGCGGGCGTCGTATAGTGGCTATTACCCCGGCCTTCCAAGCCGGTGACGTGGGTTCGATTCCCATCGCCCGCTCCATTTAAAAAGAGTTTTTGCTCCCGTAGCTCAGTCGGTAGAGCGCATCCATGGTAAGGATGAGGTCACCAGTTCGATCCTGGTCGGGAGCTCCATCTTGGCATAAGCCGGCCACTGCGCCGGCTATAAAAGTTTATACAAACGGGGTTTTCTGATATGGCAAAGGAAAAGTTTGAACGTACGAAGCCGCACGTAAACGTGGGCACCATTGGACACGTTGACCACGGCAAGACCACGCTGACAGCAGCGCTGACCATTGTTCAGGGCAAGAAGTTTGGTGGCG
>JALVTA010000029.1 GCA_027036095.1 Thiotrichales bacterium
GGCGGTGGCTTTCATCAATGGCCAGAAGGAGGAGGGGCGTCGTGCCGCCCATATCGACCCCGGTCACGATCTCTATCTGGAAACCATGCTGCGCATCTATCGGGCCTATGAAGAGCAGTGTGCCCGGGGCGCGCTGGTGGACTTTGCCGAGCTGCTGCTGCGCGCCCATGAGCTGTGGCTGAAGCAGCCGGCGCTGCTGGCTCACTATCAGCAGCGCTACCGCTATCTGCTGGTGGACGAGTTTCAGGACACCAACACGCTGCAGTATGCCTGGCTGCGGGTGCTGGCCGGTGGCACCGGGCGGCTGTTCGTGGTGGGGGATGACGATCAGTCCATCTATGGCTGGCGCGGGGCGCGGGTGGAGCACATCCAGCGCTTCACCGAGGATTTTGCCGATGTGCGCGTGGTGCGCCTGGAGCAGAACTACCGCTCCACCGGTACCATTCTCAAAGCGGCCAACACACTGATTGCCCACAACAGCGGGCGACTGGGCAAGAATCTGTGGACGGCGGGCGAGGAAGGCGAGCCGATCGAGATTTACCGCGCCTTCAACGAGCTGGAGGAGGCGGATTTCGTCTGCCGACAGGTGGAGCACTGGCTGGAAGAAGGCGGCAGCCGGGATGAAATTGCCGTGCTCTATCGCTCCAATGCCCAGTCGCGTTTGCTGGAGCAGGCGCTGCTGCGCCACCGCATCCCCTACCGGGTCTATGGCGGCCTGCGCTTCTACGAACGGGCGGAGATCAAGGACGTGCTCGCCTATCTGCGTCTGCTGGTCAACCAGGATGACGACGCTAGCTTCGAGCGGGTGCTCAACAATCCGCCGCGGGGCATCGGCGTGCGTACCCAGGAGCAGATCCGCCGTCACGCACAGCAACAGGGCGTGTCTCTGTGGCGGGCAGCCCGACAGCTGGTGGAAAAGGGACTCAGTGCCCGGGCCCGCGGTGCGGTGTCCGGCTTTCTGGCGCTGATCGACGGGCTGGCGGCCACCTGCACCGACCAGCCGCTGGCGCAGCAGGTCATCGAGGTCATTGCCCGCAGTGGCCTGCAGGCACAGTTGGAAAAGGATCGCTCCGAGCAGGCCCAGAGCAAGCTGGAAAATCTCAATGAGCTGATCAACGCCGCCGAACAGTTCCGCCCGGAGCCGGAGGACGAAGAGGTGCCGCCGCTGGTGGCTTTCCTCAACCGGGCCGCGCTGGAGGCGGGCGAACATCAGGCCGATGCCCATACGCCCGGCGTGCAGCTAATGACGCTGCATGCCGCCAAGGGGCTGGAATTCCCGTTGGTGATGATGGTAGGCATGGAGGAGGGGCTCTTCCCCACCCAGCAGGCCATCGATGATCCGGTCAAGCTGGAGGAGGAGCGCCGGCTGGCCTATGTGGGCATCACCCGTGCCCAGAAAAAACTGGTGATGAGCTGGTGCGAGAAACGCCGCTGGCAGGGGCGCGAACTCTATCCGCTGCCTTCCCGTTTCCTGTCCGAACTGCCGCCGGAATGCGTGCGGGAGGTGCGTCTGGGTGGCAAAACCGCCGCAGAGCGGGATTTTTCCGGCAATTCCGGCGGTTTTTCCGGCCGTTTGGATTTCGACCCGGCAAAAATGGGGGAGACCCCGTTGTTTGCCATTGGTCAGCGGGTGCGTCACGCCAAGTTCGGCGAAGGTATCGTCATTGCGCTGGAAGGCAGTGGCGAGCAGACTCGCGTGCAGGTGCATTTCGGTCAGGGCGGCAGCAAGTGGCTGCTGGCTGCCGTGGCGCCGCTGGAGGCGCTGTAAATGTTCCGCGCTGAGGCGGTACGGGCGCCCGGCATGCGTCGGGCGGTCAGTTTTACGGTGGTGGAAGGCGAGCTGGTGCTTGTTACCGGCCCTTCCGGCAGCGGCAAGTCCCGTCTGCTGCGGGCGCTGGCCGATCTTGACCTGCATGACGGGCAGGTGTGGCTGGATGGTCGGGCACAGGCGGACTGGCCACCCTGTGACTGGCGTCGGCAGGTGATGTATTTCCCCGCCACGCCCGCCTGGTGGACGGAGACGCCGGCGGAGACTTTCGATGTTCCGCCGGATGTGGCACTGTTGAGTCGGCTTGGGCTGACCGAGGCGCATCTGCACCGTTCCATTGATCGCCTTTCCAGTGGGGAGCTGCAGCGGCTGGGGCTGCTGCGAGGTGTGTTGCGCCGTCCACGGGTGCTGCTGCTGGATGAGCCCACCAGTCATCTGGACGCCGAGACAACGTTGCTTGTGGAGCAGTGGTTGCTGTCATTGCGAGAAACGGGCTGTGCGCTGATATGGGTCAGCCATGACCCGGTTCAGCAGGCGCGTCTTGCACCGGATCACAGGGTAGAACTGGGCGATTTGCAGGACCCGGCATCATTATGACCTCAAAAAAATTGAGTTTATTGAATTGATTGGCGTATAAAAAGTGCTAATTTCAAAACGCGCCTCGCTGCGACTACACTTCGTGAATCCCTGATTCCGGAGTTGTCGTTTGCGTCGCTATCTGAACTCCTTTGTCCTGTTGATCCTGCTGAGCCTCCCGCCCGTTCTTCGGGCGGAGACGGCGCCCTTGCCCGATGTGCCTATTGTCACAGCACCGGAAGTCAAGGAAATGCTCGACAGCGGTCTGCCCATGCTGTTGATCGATGCGCTAAGCCCGATTGAATTTGAATTGCAACACATTCCGGGGAGCATCAATATTCCTGCCAATGAGGTGAGCTCGACGCCGAAGCTTTCTCCTGATGATGAGCGCACTAAGGTGTTCTACTGCATGGGGGTCAAGTGCGACTATAGTCGCTATGCAGTGGAGGCCGCGCTGAAACGGGGGTTGAAGAATGTCTACTGGTTCCGCGGCGGTATTCCGGAGTGGCGCCAGTTCGGCTATCCCATGTGGGTCAATCCGGCCTATCAGACCGTCCGCGTGCCCAAGCTGGGCTGCCGGCAGGTGGCGGTTCAGCTGAAGAATTCGCGTCTTTTCGTGCTGGATGTGCGTCCGCCGTGGCTGCGTTCCCGTCAGCTGTTCCTGCCGGGCAGCACCCTGATTCCCATGTATGCGCTCAAGGAGCATCTGGCGGCCATTCCTAAGGACCGCCCTCTGCTGGTGGCAGACGCCACCATGCGTCAGTCGCCCATTGCCGCCCGCTGGCTCATTCATCACGGCTATAAGGTTATTGGTGTGGTACGCGGCGGCATGCAGCACGCCGACCGACGCGGCTGCCCCGTTGTCGCCCAGCCGGCCCGTCAGCTCGTCAAGTGGAAGGGGGCGCGGTGATCCGCTGGCTGTTGGAAAACACGCTGGTCAGTCGCCTGCGCCGCATCTTTATCCTGCTGCTGGTAATGATGGTGCTGCTGCTGGCATTTCAGATGGAGCAGGCTCTCCGCATTCTGAGTGTGGAGCTGAGCAAGGGACAGCAGCATGTGGCACAGGTGGTGGACAAATGGCTCGAGGCCGAGCGGCTGCTGATGCGCTACAAGCTGGTAGGCAGTCAGGTTTACAGCCGTGCGTTGAGCAGTTATCTGGAAAATGGTCGGGAAGGGGCCATCCCGCCGGCGCTGGCCCAGCTGGCCCGCCAGTACGATCTGACCGGCACGGTGTTCATCAGCGACGATGGTCAAGGGTGGAACAGTAACGGCGACTATGCCGACGATGCTGACCTGCCCGACTGGCTCGCACGGCTGCATTCTGGCCAGGCCGTCTTTCTCGTACGCGAGAGATCCGTGGAAGAGCCGCTGTTCCGCAAGGCATTCAATCGTCCAGGGCTTTACGCCGTTGCACGCGCCACCGTGCACTACGACATTGGCGAACCGGCCGGTGAGTTGATTTTCATCTCCCGTCTGGCCGAGGCAGGCCGTACGGTGCCGGTACTGGAAAAGCTGCTGGGCAGCCCGGCTGTGCGCATGTTGCTGCACCCGCCGGAAGATGTGCGCCAACCATTGACTCTGCTTAAAGTTGGACTGCAGCCGTATGTGCCCTTTTGGGTGACGCTGCCGGACCGGGTGCAGGATCACCGGCAGGCCGGTCTCATGGTTTCGGTGAGCACGGATTTCTACACCACCTTTCTACATAGTGCCATGGTGGCGGTGCTGCTTCCGTTCGTGATCTTCTTTTTCATTCTGCTGGGACTCTATGTCTACCTGATCCGTCATGTGGTCGCACCCATGGGCGCGCTGGTGCAGACATTCCGCGCCTACCGGCACGGTCAGCTGGAAGTGCGCATGCCAATGGCGGAGTCGGCACCGGAGGAAGTGCGTTATGTGGCCGAGCAGACCAATCGCACCCTTGATGAGCTGACCCGGCAAACGCGCGCCCTGCATGAACTCAACCAGTCGTTGGAAGAGCAGGTGGCGGTGCGTACGCGGGCGCTGGAGGAAGCCAATGCTCAGCTGCGCGAGATTGCCTTCGTGGATTCGCTCACCGGTCTGAACAACCGGCTGGGACTGGAACAGCACTGGCATCAGCACTATGAACAGCCCCCCCATGAGGCCGTGGCATTGGCGGTGCTGGATATCGACCTGTTCCGAGATCTGAATGAAACCTATGGCACCGAGGTGGCCAACCGGGTGCTCAAGAAGGTGGCGAAGGAACTCTATGGACTTTGCGAGGGGGGGTATCAGGGGTTCCGTCTCAATGCTGACGCCTTTGCACTTGTGTTTCCGGCGGAGGATTTCACGCCTGAGAAGGTGGTGGACTGTCTGTGCGCGATTGTGACCCACTTTGCCGAACGACGGCTGGAGGATCTGGGCATCCGCGCTTCTCTCAGCCTGAGCGTGGGCTGGGTATGGGTCGATGAGGGCAGTGCGCTGCCGTTCAATGTGGTGTTGCGGCGGGCGACCCAGGCGATGCGCGCTGCCAAGTTGACGCTGGACGAGAAAGTGCAGCGGTACGATCCTGAGCGGCACGGTGGCGATGATAAGGTCAGCCCGGAGCAGCTGGAGCAGATCCGCACCATGATCCGCACCGGCAAGGGATTGGAACTTTACGGCCAGCCACTGGTGGAAGCGCGTACGGGTGAATGGCGCTATGTAGAGGTGTTGGCCCGCTTTGAGCCGGAGCCTGGCCAGCAGATCGCACCAGGGGAGTTCATGCCATTGATCTCGCGCCTCCATCTGGAGGCGGCCTTTGATGCGCAGGTAATTCGCCAGATCAGTGAGCGGTTGCATGAGCGCGGTTGCCCGCTGTCCGGTCTGTCCATCAATCTCTCACCGGAGGCGCTGGCCCATGAGGCCCTGTTCGACTGGCTGGCGCCACTTGCGGCGCTGACCAATCGCTACAAGATTGTGTTGGAAATCACCGAGAGTACGCTGGTGCAGGATCTCTCCATGGCGCAGGCGAAACTGGCACGCCTGCGGGAGATGGGCTTCAAGGTGGCCATCGATGATTTCGGCAGTGGCTACTCCTCCATTTCCTATCTGGCGCACCTGCCGGCGGACATCATCAAGTTCGACCGCGCGCTGGCGCTGGCTGCCTGCAGCGACTCGCGCAACGAGCGCATCATTCTGGGGTTGGCGCGTGAACTGCACACGTTGGGGTATGAGGTGGTGTTCGAAGGGATTGAGGATCAGCGCATGGCCGGCTTCTTCCGCCGCCCCTACATCGACTATCTGCAGGGCTATCACTTCTCCCGGCCGCTGTCCTGCGAGACACTATGCGTGCCGGTGAACCCCATGTAACGGTCCCGCTTTTTCGGGACCAGCCGGGTGCAGTCCACCATCACCAGCCCGTCCACGCAGTCGTTGAAAGCCGGATCAACGTTGAAACCGCCATATTCACAGCCGCCGGGCAGGGCGATTTCCGCATACTGCTTGTAGAGAGTGGGCACCTTGACGCCCAGCTGAGCCAGTGCCCGGTTGAGCGCCCTGAAGGCGGTGGCATAGTCACCCGTGAAGGCGGGTTGCCACTGGTCGCGCAGGGCATCGGGCACGGCAAAGGGGTGCCGGGGGCGGGCCAGCGGTACCGCAGGTGGAAACTGGGTCTGGCAGAACAGGGCGATCAGCGCCCGGGCCCGCTCCGGATAGGCACTGCTGATGCTCACCGGCCCGAACATCCAGCGGATCTCCGGATGGGCCTTCAGATAGGCTCCGATGCCGTACCACAGATAGTCGAGGCTGCGCCGTCCCCAGTAGCGTGGCTGCACGAAGCTGCGTCCCAGTTCGATGCTTTGCGGCAGCCGCTTTCTCAGTTCGGGCAGGAACTCAAACAGTGTATGGCTGTAGAACCCCGCCTCCTTCCTGTCGGCCATGATGTCCGGCCCGTGGCCGATGCGGTAGGCGCCTACGATCTCCTTATCCTGTTCGTCCCACAGAATCAGGTGGCGGTAGTGGCGGTCGAATGCGTCCAGGTCCAGCGACTGGCCGGTACCTTCCTCCACGCTGCGGAAGGTCAGCTCCCGCAGGCGGCCGATCTCCTGCATCACCGGGCTGCCGTCCTGCCAGTCATAGAGGAGAATGCGCCGGCCATCGGCGGTGGTGCCCAGCAGCCGGGCATCCGCCAGGGCTGATTTGAGTGCGCCACGGTCAACCGGTGGGGCGATGGCCGAGAGGGTGGGGAACAGTGCCTTTTTCTTCAGCTTTTTCGGCTTGCGCAGCAGATAGGTGTAGCGGCGCATGCGCTGGGCCAGCGCCTTGCGGCTCAGGTCGTTCTCCCGCAGCGCCCGGGCGGGAATGGGCAGGCTTACATGGAAGCGGATGGTGCGATGCTGCTTGTTGAACATCTCCTGTGCCAGCATGAGCGTGCCCAGCGGCTTGTACAGGGCGGAGAGCCCGTAGAACAGTGATGAGTTGCGTGCTTCCACCAGTATGGGCTGTACCGGTGCGCCGGTCTTCTGGGCCAGCTTGATAAAGCCGGCTTTCCAGCGGCCGTCGCGCACGCCGGTGGGGCGCATGCGCGAGACTTCGCCGGCAGGGAAGATGATCAGCGCCTGTTCATTTCTGAGCGCTTCGAGCATGGTCTTGTAGCGGCTCTTGTAGCCGGCACCCCGTTCGCGCATGTTGTCCACCGGAATGAACAGGTCGTCCAGCGGCTCGATATGGCTGAGCAGTTCATTGGCGACGATGCGCACGTCCGGGCGCACCATGCGCACCAGCTTGAGCAGTGCCAGCCCGTCCAGCGAACCGATGGGGTGGTTGGCGACGATGATCAGCCGGCCCTGCGGTGGAATGGCACGCAGCTGTTCCGGATCGACCCGGAAGTGGAAATCGAAGTAGTCCAGCACCCGGTCCAGAAAGGCAAAACCGCGCAGGTGGCGGTTGTCCTGAATGAAGCGGTTGATCTCTTCTTCGTGCAGCAGGGCGCGCAGCAGGCGTACCATCATCCGCCCGGAAGGCGTGTCCACCCTGTTGCCCAGATGGGCACGCAGCTGCTGTTCAATGTCGATCATGGCCTTATCCGGCTGTACTCTCTGTGCCATATTATGCGTCTGCGAATGAAGGGAAGATGACGGATGCATGACGGAAACATGATATTGCTGCAGTGGACGGATCTGGTCTTCCTGTCCGTGTGGTTTCTGCTGGCGGCCGGCTGGCTGGCGCTGGAAGGGTTCGGGCGCACCCGCACGCTGCTGATCAACGGGGTGCGCATGGGGCTGCAGCTGGCGCTGATGGGCGTGTGGCTCAGCTGGGTGTTTGCTCAGGGCACCTTCTTCTGGGTGACGCTGGTATGGGGCATCATGCTGCTGATGGCCGGGTATGAGGTGCACAAGCGCCAGCAGTACCCGCTGCGCCGCGGAGGCAGCCTGCTGATCGGCCTGATCGCCCTGTCCATGACGGCTCTGATGCTCACCGTGTTGACACTGGTTACCGTGGTGGAGCCCCGTCCCTGGTATGCGCCTCAGTATGCCATTCCCCTGCTGGGCATGGTGCTGGGTAACAGCATGACCGCCGTGGCGCTGGCGCTGGATCAGCTCACCCGTCTGGCGCGTGACCGGCGCGCTGCGGTAGAGGCTCAGCTGGCACTGGGCGAGCCGCCACGACAGGCCATGGGGTTCGTACGTCGTCAGGCCCTGCAGGTGGCGCTTACGCCCATGGTCAACATGCTGGCGGCGGCCGGAGTGGTTTCCCTGCCGGGGATGATGACCGGGCAGATTCTCGCCGGTGCCGACCCCATGGAGGCGGTCAAATACCAGATCATGATCATTCTGCTGATCGTGGTCTCCACGGCGCTGGGTGCGGTGCTGGCGGTGCGGCTCGGTCAGCGCCGCCTGTTCGATACGCGGGCGCGATTGCGGCTCGACTGGCTCTCTTGAAAATCTTGCCGCCGCCTCCATATACGCCGTGACGGAAAAACGAACGGATCAAGGAGGTGGATGATGAGCAGAGTGGTACAACCGTGGAGCCTTCTCAATCAGCTCAATCGTGAACTGGAACAGTTTGTCGGTCAGGTGGCCCAGAGCGAGGGTGACCTGCAGCAGGCGCAGTGGGTGCCTGCGGTGGATATCGAGGAAACCCCGGACGCCTATGTGATTCAGGCGGACGTACCGGGTGTGGATCCCAAGGACATCGAGATCAATGTGGAGAACGGTCTGCTGGAGATTTCCGGCGAGCGCAAGTTGCAGAAGGAGGTGGATGAGCGTGGCGTGCGCCGGTATGAGCGGGTCTATGGCCGTTTCTACCGCAGCTTCCGCCTGCCGGAGAGCGCGGACATTGACAATATCCGCGCCAAGACCGACCGGGGCGTGCTGGTGATCGTGGTGCCGAAGAAGTCGGTGGCCAAACCACGCAAGATCACCGTGGAGGACGGCGAGGCCGGAAGCTGATCGCAATAGGGGTGCGGAGCCGGCCTCGCGCCGGCTTTTTTGTTTGAGGCTGAGGAGGCAGAATGGAATACAAGGACTACTACAAGATTCTCGGCGTGGATCGCAACGCCCGTGAGGCGGAGATCAAGAAGGCGTTCCGCCGCCTGGCCGCCAAGCACCATCCGGACAAGGGCGGGGATGAGGCCAAGTTCAAGGAGGTCAACGAGGCCTACGAGGTGCTCTCCGATCCGGAGAAGCGCAAGCTGTATGACCAGTTCGGCAGCAACTGGGAGCAGGGTCAGCAGTTTGACCCGAGCCAGTTCGAGGAGATGTTCGGTCAGCAGTTCGGCGGCTTTGGCGGTGGTGGCTATGCCGGCGGCGGAGCCCATGATTTCAGCGATTTCTTCGAGACGCTGTTCGGTGGCGGTTTCCGCCAGCACGGGCGGCGCAGCGGTGGTTTCCGCGCCCGCGGGCAGGATCAGATCGTCAAGATCCTCATTCCGCTGGAAGATGCGGTCAATGGCGCCGAGCGCACCCTGACCCTGCAGGTGCCCGAGGCGGATGCCTACGGTCAGGTGAGCCACCGCAACAAGACCATCAAGGTGAAGATCCCCGCCGGCATCAAGCCGGGGCAGCGCATCCGGCTGGCCGGACAGGGTGGGCCGGGCATCGGCGGAGGGCCCAACGGCGACCTCTATCTGGAGGTGGAGCTGCAGAAGCATCCGCTCTACCGTGTGGAGGGCGATGATGTCTATCTGGATCTGCCCATCACCCCGTGGGAAGCGGCGCTGGGCGCCAGGGTGGAGGTGCCCACGCTCAAGGGCAAGGTGGCGCTCAAGATTCCGCCCGGTGCCCAGTCCGGCAAGAAGCTGCGCCTGAAGGGGCGAGGACTGGGCAAGGTGCCGGGAGACCAGTATGTGGTGCTGCAGATCCACACCCCGCCGGCCGATACGGACGAGGCAAAGGATTTCTATAGGGAAATGGCTGCCAGGTTCGACGGCTTTAATCCGCGGGCGCATTTCCCGTCCTGATACAACGACCCGCTGCGGCGGGTTTTTTCTTATCCGGAGGCAGGCAAAGTGAGTGACAGGGCGCAGCAGCCGAGGGAGACGCTCGGCTTCAAGGAGCTGGTGGCCATGGGGGTCGGCGGCATGATCGGCGGCGGCATCTTTTCGGTGCTGGGGCTGTCCATGAGCGAAGCGGGGCACGCGGCACCGCTGGCCTTCCTGCTCGGTGGGCTGGTGGCACTGCTGACCGGCCTGTCCTACGCCCGGCTCGGGCTGCACTACCGTTCCGCCGGCGGCAGCTTCACCTATATCGAAAAGGCCTTTGCCAGCCACCGGCTGGCGGCGCTGACCGGCTGGCTGCTGCTGGTGGGCTATGTGGGCACCATGGCGCTGTACAGCTACACCTTCGGTGCCTACGGGGCGGCGCTGCTGGGCGGCGGGCAGGCGAATCCGCTCATGCGCCACCTGCTGGAAAGCGTGGTGCTGCTGAGCTTTCTCGGCATCAACCTGTGGGGCGTGAAGGCCAGCGGTCACACGGAGGACCTGATCGTCTTCATCAAGGTGGTCATTCTGGCCCTGTTTGCCGCCATCGGCCTGTACACCCTGGATGCGAGCCGGCTGGAGCCGCTGTTCAATCAGGGCTGGGTCGGCGTCGTGCTGGGCGCGGCGCTCATTTTCGTGGCCTATGAGGGATTCGAGCTGATTCCCAATGCCATCAACGACATGGAGGACCCGGAGCGGGATCTGGGGCGCAGCATTGTCACCGCCATCGTGATCACGGCGACCGTGTATGTGCTGGTGTCACTGGTGGCGGTGGGCAATCTGACGCCGGAGCAGATCCACCGGTATGGCGAGTATGCACTGGCGGTGGCGGCCCAGCCCTTTCTCGGGCAGGCCGGCTTCGTGCTCATCGGGGTGGCGGCGCTGTTTTCCACCGCCAGCGCCATCAATGCCACCCTGTTCGGCACGGCGCGGCTCAGCCATGTGATGGCGCGACAGAAGGATCTGCCCCGGGCGTTTTCCCTCAAGTCCCGCCGCAATGTGCCCTGGGCGGCGCTGCTGATCATCACGCTGGTGACGCTGGTGTTTGTCAATCTGGCCAATCTGGACGTGATTGCCGCCTTCGCCAGTTCCACATTTCTGCTGCTTTTCGCCGCCGTCAACGGCGCGGCGCTGCGACTGCGCAGGTGGATCGGTCTGTGGTGGCTGTGGCCGCTGCTAGGGCTGATCGCTGCACTGGCGGCCTGGGTGGCGCTGATGGATTATCTCTACCGCCACAATCCGGACACGCTCAAGTGGGTGCTCGTTTTCTACGGCGCGGTCAGCGTTGTAGAATGGCTCTTCAGTGCACGAGGATGGCTTCACAGGAGGAAATCGGCGTGAAACGCAGAGAACTGATCGGCGCATTGGCCGGGGCGGCTGCAGCCACCACCCTGAGCGCCTGCGGCAAGAACGAGGAGGGTGCGAAGGCGGTGCCCGCCGTGGCGGTGAGCAAGACCATCGAATGGAAGATGGTGACCACCTGGCCCAAGAATTTTCCCGGTCTGGGCACGGGCGCCAACCGGCTGGCCGAGCTGATCGGCCAGCTTTCCGGCGGACGGCTGAAGGTGAAGGTCTATGGCGCCGGCGAGCTTGTGGGCGCCTTCGAGGTCTTCGATGCCGTCTCCCGCGGCACCGCAGAGATGGGGCATGGCGGCGCCTACTACTGGAAGGGCAAGATTCCCTCCGCCCCCTTTTTCTCCGCCGTGCCATTCGGCTTCACGCCCGATGAGATCAACGCCTGGTTCTATCAGGCCGATGGGGTGAAACTGTGGCAGGAGGCCTACCGGCCTTTCGGTCTGATCCCTTTCCCGGCCGGCAATACCGGGCCGCAGATGGGCGGCTGGTTCAACAAGGAAATCCACAGCATCGAGGATATCAAGGGGCTGAAGATGCGCATCCCCGGCTTCGGTGGCGAGGTACTCAAGCGGGCCGGCGGCATTCCGGTGACCCTGCCGGGCGGTGAACTGTTCCAGGCGATGCAGTCCGGCGCCATTGACGCCACCGAATGGGTCGGCCCCTACAACGATCTGGCCTTCGGTTTTTACAAGGTGGCCAAATATTACTACACGCCCGGCTGGCACGAGCCGGGCTCCGCGCTGGAGGCCATCGTCAATGCCAGAGCATTCGAAGCGCTGCCGAAAGACCTGCAGGCCATCGTGGAGCACGCCTGCCGGGTGGTTAATCTGGAGATGCTGGCCGAATACACCGCCCGCAACGAGCAGGCGCTGCAGACCTTGGTGAATAAACATCATGTGCAGCTGCGCACCTTCCCGGACGATGTGCTGCGCCGCTTCCGGGAACTGACCGGTGAGGTGATCGCCGATGTCACGGCCCGTGACAGGTTGGCCGCCAAGGTCTGGGCCTCCCAGAAGGCCTTTCTGGAACAGGTATCCAAATGGACACGGCTGGGTGAGCAGAGCTTCCTGCGGGCCCGCGGACTGGACACATAATCGGCCGCTGATATGAGCCGCCTTTATGGCAGATTGATATTTTTGATTTCTGTTCGGTGTTCCGCGCTCCCTATAATCGAAAGTGACCTGATCAACAGGTGAATCAGAGGAGCGCAGAAATGAAAAAATGGCTGGCAGG
>JALVTA010000030.1 GCA_027036095.1 Thiotrichales bacterium
ATTGAAAACTTGCCTGCCCACCCTCATTAATTGAAAAAGATGGAAGCAGCAGGAGGGGCAGCCATGGCGCAGGAACGTATCGACACCAACGACCCGCATGTCATACCGGTGGGCTACTGGCACTGGGAGGGCGACCTCATCCAGTGCGATCTGTGCCCGCGCGAATGCACCCTGCGGGAAGGGCAGCGCGGTTTCTGCTTCATCCGCATGCGCCAGGACGATCAGCTGTGGCTGACCAGCTACGGACGCTCCAGCGGCTTTGTCATCGATCCCATCGAAAAGAAGCCGCTCAACCATTTTCTGCCGGGCACGCCGGTGCTCTCCTTCGGCACCGCCGGTTGCAATCTGGCGTGCAAATACTGCCAGAACTGGGACATGTCCAAGGCGCGCGACATGGACCGGCTGATGGACGAGGCCATGCCCGACCAGCTGGCGGAGGCGGCCGTGCGCACGCACTGCCGCTCCGTCGCCTATACCTACAATGACCCGGTCATCTTCTTCGAATACGCGCTGGATACGGCCAGGGCGTGCCGGGAACGGGGCGTAAAGAACGTGGCCGTCACCGCCGGCTACATCAATCCGGCGCCACGGGAACCCTTCTTCAAGGCCATGGATGCGGCCAATATCGACCTCAAGGGGTTCAGTGAGGACTTCTATCGCAAACTGACCGGCGGTCACCTGCAGCCGGTGCTGGATACCATCGAATACGCCGTCAGGGAGACCGACTGCTGGGTGGAGCTGACCACACTGCTGATCCCGGGCTACAACGACTCACCCGACGAAATCCGCCGCATGACCGACTGGATCCTGAACCACTGCGGGCCGGACGTGCCGCTGCACTTTACCGCCTTCCATCCGGACTTCCGCATGCTGGACGTGCCGCCGACACCGCCGGAGAAGCTGTCCGAGACACGCCGCATCGCCATGGAGGCAGGGCTGCACTATGTCTACACCGGCAATGTGCTCGACCCGGAAGGTCAGGCCACTTACTGCCCCGGCTGTCACCAGCCGGTTATCGGACGGGTGGGCTACGAGATCACCCACTGGGCCGTCCGGGATGGCAGGTGCACACACTGCGGCACCCCCATCGCCGGAGTGTTCGAGGATCAACCGGGGAACTGGGGCAGCCGCCGCCTGCCCATCCGTCTGTCCGCCTGACGGGACAGGCGGAATTTATCATTTCATGATTTTCTTATTTTCGTGAACATCGACATAAAATATCCATCACAGGGCCCACAAAAAACTTAAATATCACAATTTCTACATATCATTAAAAACAGATATTCTAATATAATCAAATACTTACGCTTTTAAGCCATCAGGCTCCGGCCGTTTTTTCATAAACGCTTATGGCGTATAAATTTTTTTTAATTTCTCCCCCTTCCACTTTTCTGTATCGTTAAGACTCGTTCAACAAATCGAAGAAACGAGTCGCCCCATGAAACGTGTCCTGATGCTGTTGTGCTGCCTGCTCCTGCCCGCCGCCGGCTGGAGCGCCGTCCAGGTCGTCGAGGTCAAGCAACGGGTCTATGACCAGACCATCAAGCTGGGCGGCACGGTCATCCCGTTCAAGAAGGTCACGCTGACGGCGCAGATCGCCGGACAGATCAACTATCTGGCCGGTGAGGAGGGCGACCGCTTCCGCAAGGGCGTGCTGCTGGCTTCCATTGACGACTCGGCGCTGCTGGCCAGGCGCAAGGCGGCCTACGCTCAGTGGCAGCGCGCCTATGCCGCCTGGCAGAACGCCATCACCCTGTACAACCGGGAACTGTGGGCGCCCCAGTCCAAGACCGCCATGCCCGGCATGGGCCTGCCGAGCATGTTTGATCAGATGTTCTCCCGTCCCATGAGTGACGCGATGAACATTACCGATTACGACGCCGCCCGCCGGGCGGATCTGCTGGCGGCACGCAACCGCATCAAGGAAGCACGCGCCCAGATGGAGGCTGCCCGCGCACAGATCGAAGAAATCGACGTTCAACTGCGCTACACCAAACTGGTGGCGCCTTTCGATGGCGTCATCGTCAAGAAGTTCGTGGAAGTGGGTGACAGCGTGCAGCCCGGCCAGCCCATTCTGGAATTCGCCAAGAGCAACCACCTCAGCATTGAGGTCAACGTGCCCGTCAGCCTGATGGGCGCCATTGAGAAGGGACGCATCTTCGAGGCCTCCATCAATCATGGTGTGCCCATTCATGTGCGCGTGGCGCAGATCTTCCCGGTGGCGGACGACAAGCAGCATACCGTGAAGGTCAAGTTTGACATCCCGCTGGGCGCCGCCGCCGCGCCGGGCATGTATGCGGAAGTCTTCCTGCCCAACCCGCAATCGCAGGGCATTCGCTTCCCCGTGGTGCCCGAAGAGGCGGTCGTCAAACGTGGCAGCCTGCCGGCGGTCTATGTGGTCGACCCCAAAACGGGCGAGGTGCGCATGAAGATCGTGCGCCTGGGCAAGACGCGCCTCAATGGCGAGCGGGTCGTGCTCTCCGGCCTGCGGGCGGGCGAGCGGATCATCATCAACCCGCCACCGTCCATCCACTCCGGCATGGTGTTGAAGGACGGCGAGCTGGTGGACGCCCCCTCCGAGCGCAAGGGCGATGAGGATGACTGACCATGGCTGAGCGCAAGGCAAACAAACGGGATATCGCCGGCGGCTTTGCACGGGCCTTCATCAACTCGCCCCTGACGCCGCTGTTCCTGATGGCCTTTCTGGTGATGGGGATCATCGGCATTCTCATCACCCCCCGTCAGGAAGATCCGCAGATTTCCGTGCCCA
>JALVTA010000031.1 GCA_027036095.1 Thiotrichales bacterium
CCGCTGCCGATAATGACCACTGGCGCGTCGGCCTGACAGGCTGAGCTACTGCAACAGGACGTATTCATGCGGTTTCCTCCACGTGACAGCTGTCCTCACACCGCCGGTTGGCGGGCCAGAAAAGATCCCAGAGGGCGATGCCCACCATCCAACCCAGGGCACCGTAGGTGACCCAGGTGCTCCAGGCGTATTGAAACCAGGGATAGAGCGACAGCAGTAACAGCACCGGTCCGATGCTCCCCAGCACAAGACGCAGCGTCTGACGGTGATGCCACCAACCGTAGAACTGCGCCACCAGCGTCAGCCAGGCAAAACCGGGCAACAGCCAGTTGATCAGCAGCCCTTCCCACTGGGACAGAAACCCCAGCCCCAGCGCCCCACCGAGCGTAGCGATCGCCGGAAAGCACATGCTGCACCCCATGGCGGCCGTCAAAGCCCCCAGCGCCCCCAGTTTGTCGCCCCAGCGCCACAGTGATTGGCCTTTCATCGTTCTCCCTCCCTGTCGGTTCAGCCTCAGTATAGAGGCCGTACCCGGGTACGGAGTCAAGCCCTATTTCAAATCACTGATCACAGGACACTTCTGCTGCGCGTGGCGACACCGTTGCAGCTGGCGTTGCAGCGTCCGCTCCAGCGCCTCCAGCTGCCTGCGCTGTTCCGAGATCTGCCTGAGCCGTGTTTCCAGCAGAGCCTGCACCTCAGCGCAATCGCCTTCACCGGCACGCACCCGCAGCAGCTGGCGGATTTCGTCCAGCGTCAGCCCCAGTGTTTTGGCCTGGCGGATAAAGCGCAGTTCATCAAGGGTTTCTTCCGGCCAGTGACGCACGGCGCCGATCCTGGGGGGCGCCTGAATCAACCCAATGCGCACATAGTAGCGGATGGTTTCTACATGGATGCCCAGCTGTCGTGCCACCTCACCGATGGTCATGTCGTTCTCCTTGCCCGTCCATGGCGTAAGAACAGGCTGCTTCGCCCAATAGGATCGGAACGCATGACAAGCATAGCAAGAAAAGCCCCTTATCGCGCCTGGCTTTGGCGCAGGGCATGGAGTGGGGGCGCGTAAGAGCAGGGTTTGGTGGGTCTGCGGTCCGTAAACACTCATGCCGTGCAGGGGCGCAATGCAGCTAAGGGGTGATGAGCGGACGTGGCTTGAACGGTGTGAAAGGCCCTCCTAAACCGCCTCACCCTCCCGCAGCCAATGGCCGGACTTGCCCCCTTTCTTCTCCAGCAGCTGCACATCGGTGATGCGCATGCCCCGGTCCACCGCCTTGCACATGTCATACAGGGTGAGTGCGGCGGTGGCGGCGGCGGTGAGCGCTTCCATCTCCACACCGGTCTGGCCCTTGAGCTTGCAGGTGGCCACAATGTGCACCGCCGCCGGATCGCCCGGCTCGGGGGTGAGTTCCACTTTCACACCGGTGAGCAGCAATGGATGGCACATGGGGATCAGCTCCCAGGTCCGTTTGGCGGCCATAATGCCGGCAATGCGGGCGGTGGCGAGCACATCGCCTTTTTTGTGTCGCCCTTCGGTGATCATGGCCAGGGTTTCCGGTTGCATGAGGATGCGGGCTTCAGCGCGGGCTTCGCGGAAGGTTTCCGCTTTGTCGGTCACATCTACCATGCGGGCATGGCCGCGGCTGTCGAGATGGGTCAGTTCACTCATGGCAGCAGCCTCCCGTAAGGGTAAAAGGCCACGGCGTCGCCTTCGGCAACGGTTGTCTCTTCTGGAATGACGGCAAACCCTTCGGCCCAGACCACGGAGGTGAGCACGCCGGAGCCCTGGTTGGGGAAGAGCACGGCCCAGCTTGTGCCGTCGCGGTTGTCCAGCCGGGCGCGGGCAAAGTCGCGGCGGGGATTGGGTCGGGGGCGGTTAAAGCCGGCCTTGACCCAGATGGGGTCAGGGAAGCGCACCTGTTCGCCGGCGCGGGCGCGCAAGAAGAAGCCGGCCAGCAGGTGGAAGGTGGCAAAGGCAGAGACGGGGTTGCCCGGCAGGCCGATAAAGGGGGTGCCGTTGACCTGGCCATAGGCCAGGGGTTTGCCCGGCTTCATCTTCACTTTCCACATGTCCAGCGAGCCCAGCTGCTCCACCGCCGGTTTGAGGTGGTCTTCTTCGCCCACGGAGACGCCGCCGGTGGTGAGGATGACATCAGCCTGTGCGGCTGCCTGCTGCAACGCGGCTACAGTGGCCTCCAGGGTGTCTTCCACCTGACCCAGGTCGATGATCTCCACGCCCAGCTTTTGCAGTAGGCCGTGGAGCACAAAGCGGTTGGAATTGTAGATCTGCCCCGGCTGCAGCGGCTGGCCGGGCATGACCAGTTCATCGCCTGTGGTGAAGGTGGCCACGCGCAGGGGGCGGAACACCTTCACCGTCTCCTGCCCCAGGGAGGCGATGAGCCCCAGATGCTGCGGGGTCAGACGGGTGCCGGTGGCGACCACCACATCGCCGCTGGTGATGTCTTCACCGGTGCGGCGGATGTTCTGCCAGGGCTTGACGGCCGGCGGGGTGAAGGAGACGGTGCCATCGTCGTGCACCACAGCCTCTTCCTGGGGAATGACCACAAAGGCGTTGTCGGGCACGGGGGCACCGGTAAAGATGCGCGCGGCAGTGCCTTTTTGATGGGGAGCGGGGGCACTGCCGGCAGGGATGCGCTGGCTGATGCTAAAGCGCCTGTCAGGGGCGTAGTCCAGCGCGCACAGGGCGTAGCCGTCCATGGTGGAGACGGGGCGTGGCG
>JALVTA010000032.1 GCA_027036095.1 Thiotrichales bacterium
GTGGACAAGCTGGTGCCGGAAGGCATTGAGGGGCGCGTGGACTACAAGGGCCCGATGGGTGCCATCGTGCATCAGCTGGCCGGTGGACTGCGTGCCAGCATGGGCTACACCGGTTGTGCCAACATCGAGGAGATGCGCAGCAAGCCGGTGTTCGTGCGCATTACCAACGCAGGCATCACCGAAAGCCATGTGCACGATGTCACCATCACCAAGGAAGCGCCCAATTACCGCATCTGAGCGGCGACGGGTTTCAGGCAATGAACAGGGGCAGTGCGCCCCTGTTTCCATTTGAGGGGCAGGTATGCAGGACATTCACAGCGACAAGATTCTCATTCTGGACTTCGGTTCCCAGTACACCCAGCTGATCGGGCGGCGCATCCGCGAGATCGGTGTCTACTGCGAAATCGTGCCTTGGGATGTGGGCGATGACTTCGTGCGCAACTACGGCGCCAAGGGCATCATCCTCTCCGGCGGGCCGGAGAGCGCCACCGGCGAGGACGCGCCACGGGCACCCGGGGCAGTGTTCGAGGCAGGGGTGCCGGTGCTGGGCATCTGTTACGGCATGCAGACCATGGCCGAACAGCTGGGCGGCAAGGTGATCCATGCCGACACCCATGAATACGGCTTTGCGCAGGTGCGTGCCCACGGCCATACGCCACTTCTGAAGGACATTGAGGATCATGTCACGCCGGAAGGCTACGGCATTCTGGATGTGTGGATGTCCCACGGTGACCGGGTGGCTGAGATGCCGCCGGGCTTCATCCTCATGGCCAGCAACGAATCCTGCCCCATCGCCGGCATGGCCGATGTGGATAAACACTGGTACGGCGTGCAGTTCCATCCGGAGGTGACCCACACCAAGCAGGGTGCGCGCATTCTGGAGCGCTTCGTGGTGGACATCTGCGGCTGCGAGAAACTGTGGACCACCGAGAACATCATCGAAGACAGCATCCAGCGCATCCGCGAGCAGGTGGGCGAGGATGAAGTGCTGCTGGGTCTCTCCGGCGGGGTGGATTCCTCCGTGGTGGCCGCGCTGCTGCACAAGGCCATCGGCGACCAGCTCACCTGCGTGTTCGTGGATCATGGACTGCTGCGCTATCAGGAGGGCGATCAGGTGATGGCCATGTTCGCCCGTCACATGGGCATCCGCGTCATCCGCGTGGATGCACAGGATCTCTTTTTCAGCCGTCTCAAGGGCGTGACCGACCCGGAGGAGAAGCGCAAGATCATCGGGCGCACCTTCGTGGAGGTGTTTGACGAAGAGGCGGCCAAACTGACCAATGTCAGGTGGCTGGCGCAGGGCACCATCTATCCTGACGTGATCGAGTCCGCCGGCAGCAAGACCGGCAAGGCCAAGGTCATCAAGTCCCACCACAATGTGGGCGGTCTGCCAGAGGAGATGAACCTCAAGCTGCTGGAGCCGCTGCGCGAGCTGTTCAAGGATGAGGTGCGCAAGCTGGGCGTGGAGCTGGGCCTGCCTTACGAGATGGTTTACCGCCACCCCTTCCCGGGGCCGGGACTGGGCGTGCGCATTCTTGGCGAGGTGAAGAAGGAGTATGCCGACATTCTGCGGCTGGCCGACCACATCTTTATCGAGGAGTTGCGCGCCGCCGATCTGTATGACAAGACCTCCCAGGCGTTTGCCGTTTTTCTGCCCATCAAATCGGTGGGTGTGGTGGGGGATGCGCGCCGCTATGACTATGTCATCGCCCTGCGGGCGGTGGAGACGGTGGATTTCATGACGGCGCGCTGGGCCCATCTGCCCTATGACTTTCTTGAGCGGGTCTCATCGCGCATCATCAACGAAATCCCGCGTATCTCACGCGTGGTGTACGACATCTCCAGCAAGCCGCCGGCCACTATTGAGTGGGAGTAAGTCTTGAGCGCACCGCTGTGCCCGATCGATCAGCCGGACATCTGTCCGGCTGATCTGTCTCCGGAGGAAGCGGACCGCTTCTGGATGGATCAGGCGCTGGCGCTGGCCGACCATGCCGCCGAACAGGGGGAGGTGCCGGTTGGCGCAGTCGTGGTGCAGGAAGGAAGGCGCATCGCCTGCGGCTGGAACCAAGTCATCACATTGAACGACCCCAGTGCCCATGCGGAAGTGATGGCGCTGCGCCGGGCGGCGCAGATGCTGGGTAACTACCGGCTGGAAAGGGTCACCCTCTATGTCACGCTGGAGCCCTGCCCCATGTGCGCCGGCGCGCTGGTGCACGCGCGCATCGACCGGCTGGTGTTCGCCGCTGCGGATCCCCGTGCCGGTGCCTGCGGCAGCCTGTTCAATCTGTGCCGCTCGCCGCTGCTCAACCACCGCATTGCCATCACCGCCGGGGTGGAGGAGGCGGATGCCCGGGTGCGGCTGCAGCGTTTCTTTCAGGCGCGTCGCTGATATCAGTATTTCATGCAACACCGAAATACTTCGCGTTTATCCCGTAATAAAAATAATCAGTTTGTCAGCATATTCTGGAACCCTGAAAATGTTGCCTGCCATTTAGGAAATTTCATCGCAACATTCAGGAGATTTGCAATGCTGAAAAAGATCTTTGCTGCGGGCATGGGGCTGATGCTGCTGGCCGGTCAGGCCTGGGCGGAAGAGCTGAAACCCTTCGTGCTGAGCACGCTCAAACCGGCCAGCGTTACCGCCGGTGTCGAGGCGGCCAAAAAGGCGCTGACCGGCGCAGGGTTCACCGTGGTGGGCGAATATGACCC
>JALVTA010000033.1 GCA_027036095.1 Thiotrichales bacterium
TGGCGGACAACCAGCAGTAACAACCTGAATCTGCCGGATGCCAACAGCCCGTGGACGCTGGAAACCAATACTCAGGAGGCGTTTTTCTACGATAAGTCGTCTGGCACGTGGAAGGTCTGTACCAATGTAGGTGGAACAGGGTTTGGTTCAAATTCTCAGCCACCACGTTGTGAAACCGATGCGCAGGGTAACCCTGTGGTCAAATATGCCGTGCCAGCCTATGCGGCGATGGATGAAGTCAATCAGGACTGGGTGTACATGAACTCACCGGAAGACAAGGAAATGGTTACGGCATTTGTAAGAGTTGGAGGACAGGTCTATAAGAAAGATTTTATCTGGCATGACTATGCCTTCACAAAGAAAACATTTGACAAGAGCTTGTTGGATCAGGCACGTTCCGTTATTCCAACCTTCTGTCAGCCCTATTGGAATAGTAATCAGAACCAAGATACACCGGAAATCTGCAAGTAAGCGGTGCAGGTTGTGTTCTGATTCGATGAACCCGCCTTAGGCGGGTTTTTTATTTATAGAAAGATTTTTTGGTTTGGAGCGATAGATTAAACGACCGGGTGATGTATTGGAGCGGTGGGCATTCTGTAGAAACGAAAAAGGCCGCCTGCCGGCGGCCCTTCTGTTCTCGGAAGAAGCGGGGAGTCAGCCGTGCTGCACGCCACCGGGGCCATGGGCGTGGCCGTGCTCCAGCTCTTCGGGCGTGGCATCGCGCACGTCGACGATTTCCACGTCGAAAGTCAGGTCCTGACCGGCCAGCGGGTGGTTGCCGTCCACGGTGATGGTATCGCCGTCCACCTTGGTGACCTCGACACTGTGGACACCCTGGTCGGACTGGGCTTCGAAGCGCATGCCCACTTCGATGTTGTCCACGCCCTGGAAAAGCTGTCGGGGGACTTCCTGCACCAGCATTTCGTGGCGCTCGCCATAGGCTTCGGCGGCGGGTACGGTGACGGTGAGCTTGTCGCCGGGCTGCTTGCCTTCCAGCGCCTTTTCCAGACCGGGGATGATCTGGCCGTGGCCGTGCAGGTAGGCCAGCGGGTTGCCATTGGAGGCGTCCAGCACTTCGCCCTTGTCGTTTTTCAGGGTGTATTCGATGGTGACGACCTTGTCTTTTTCAACTTGCATGTAGAACGTTCCTTGCAGAATGGGTCAAACGGGGGGCGCGGTGGGCGCCGTCAAAGTTGCTATCATACCCGCCATGTGCCAGCGTTGAGGGGAAAACATGCTCTGGGTCAAGATGTTTCACATTCTGTTTGTCATCAGCTGGATGGCGGGCATCTTCTACCTGCCGCGCATCTTTGTGCACTACGCCGAGGGGCAGGCGGCGGGCGAGGATGTGCGCCGGCTGGTGATCATGGCGCGCAAGCTGTTCAATTTCATGACGATCATCATGATCCCGGCGGTGGCCACCGGTCTTTGGCTGTGGCTGGGCTGGGGCATCAGCGGCGGCTGGCTGCATGCAAAGCTCACGCTGGTGCTGCTGCTGCTGGGCTATCACTACTGGACGCTGACTCAGGTGCGTCGCATGGAACGGGACGGGCAGCTGAGCCATGATCACGTCTTCTACCGCTGGATGAACGAGATTCCGCTGCTGCTGCTGGTGGGCATTCTCATCATGGTGGTCATCAAGCCGTTCTGATGCGCATCGTCGAGGCAGAACTGGACTTTTCCCTGGCGCCGAAAACCGAGGCGCCGCTTGAGGTGGCCGATGGGGTGGCATGGGCCACCGACCTGCCGTCGGGGCCGTTCGTGCGCCATGACGGAGGCTGGCTGGCGGTGGATACCCGGGCCATGACGGTGTGTCGCCATGAAAACGGGCGCTGGCACCGCCGGCCGCTGGCGCTGCACGGAGCGCAGCCCCATGCGGATCTGGCACTGGGAGTATCGCGGACGGGCACGTTGCTGCTGGCCTTCATGGATGAGCGCCACAGTCACTTCCGCTGGCTGCGCCATCTGCGCCGCGCCAGCCGCAACAGCCGCTCACCCATTTTCGTCAGCCGCAGCGAGGATGGCGGACGCAGCTGGTCGGAGCCGGTGATGATTCAGGACGGCTATTCCGGTGCGGTGCGCAGCATGGCGACGCTGCCCGATGGCCGGCTGGTGCTGGCCGCCCAGTATCTGCTGCCTGAGCAGGCCCGCTATGTAAGCCTGACGTATTTTTCCGATGACGATGGCCGAAGCTGGCAGGCGAGCAACTGGCTGGATGCGGGCGGACGCGGTCATCATGACGGGGCCATTGAAGGGCATCTGCTGCCGCTGGATGATGACAGGCTGTGGTATCTGGTGCGCACCAATCTGGACCGCTTCTGGCATGCGTATTCATCAGACGGCGGGCAAACCTGGCTGGAAACCCGCCCCGGCTTCGCCGCAAGTTCCAGTCCGGGCGCACTGCTGCGCCTCTCTGACGGACGCATTGCGCTGGCGTACAACCCGGTGGGTGAACACTCGCCGCGACGGGCGGGGGACTTTTCCGAGCGGGCCGCCAGCTGGTATCGTGAGGCGCTGCATCTGGCGCTGCTGGATGAAAAGGGCACGCGGATCGTGGAGGAGCGGGTGGTGGCCCGCTGCAAAGGCGCGTGGCTAAGCTATCCACACATGGCCGAGCCGCAACCGGGCCGGCTGTGGCTGACCACCCTGCAGAGCGGGCTACGGCTCGAGATCAATGTTGAGGACCTGTTTTCATGAATACGACACAACCGACCGTCGGCATCATCTCGCTGGGGTGCCCCAAGGCGACGGTGGACTCCGAGCGCATTCTCACCCAGCTGCGTGCCGAAGGCTACCGCCTGACCGACAGTTATGACGATGCGGACGTGGTCATCGTCAACACCTGCGGGTTCATCGATTCGGCGGTGGAAGAATCTCTGGAGGCCATCGGCGAGGCGCTGGAGGAGAACGGGCGGGTGATCGTCACCGGTTGTCTCGGGGCGAAACCGGAGCAGATCGAGCGGGTGCACCCGAAGGTGCTGGCCATCACCGGCCCGGCCGCCTATGAGGAGGTGGTGGGGCAGGTGCATGAGGTGGTGCCGCCGCCGGCGCATGATCCGTTCGTGGATGTGATCCCGCCGGGCGGGCTCAAGCTGACCCCGCGCCACTACGCCTATGTGAAGATTTCCGAGGGCTGCAACCACCGCTGCACCTTCTGCATCATCCCCTCCATGCGGGGCGATCTGGTCAGTCGCCCGGTGGGCGAGGTGCTGGATGAGGCCGCAAAGCTGGTGGAGGCCGGCGTGAAGGAGCTGCTGGTGGTCTCCCAGGACACGGCCGCCTACGGGGTGGACCTGAAGCACCGGCTGGACTTCTGGCAGGGCCGGCCGGTGAAGACAAACATGGTCGGGCTGGCCGAGCAGATGGGACGGCTGGGGGCGTGGGTGCGGCTGCACTATGTCTATCCCTATCCGAACGTGGAGGAGGTGATTCCGCTGATGCGCGACGGGCTGGTGCTGCCCTATCTGGACATGCCGCTGCAGCATGCCCATCCGCGCGTGCTGAAGGCCATGCGTCGGCCGGGCAATATCGAACGCCAGCTGGAGCGCATCGAAAAGTGGCGTTCTGAAGTGCCGGATCTGACCCTGCGCTCCACCTTCATCGTCGGTTTTCCGGGTGAGACGGACGAGGAGTTCGAGGCGCTGCTGGATTTCATCCGTGAGGCGAAGCTGGACCGGGTGGGCTGCTTTCAGTATTCGCCGGTGGAAGGCGCCGTGGCCAATGAGCTGGCGCCGCAGGTGCCCGATGAGATCAAGCAGGAGCGCTGGGAGGCCTTCATGGCAACGCAGCAGGCGGTCAGCGCCGAGCGCATGCAGGCCCGTGTCGGCCGGGTGGAGCCGGTCATCATCGATGAGGTGGACGGGGACGGCGCCATTGGCCGCAGCCGTGGCGATGCGCCGGAGATCGACGGGGTGGTGCTGATCCGCGATGGCCATGATCTGGCGCCGGGCGACATCGTGGAGGTGGAGATCGAGGCGGCGGACGCCTATGACCTGTGGGGCCGTCTGGCCCGCTGACGCAGGATCAGCCCCGTCAGCAGCATGCCCGCCAGAAGCAGCACCGCGCCATCCAGCAGCCACGGGCCGGCAGGGCCAAGCAGGCGGGCGGTGTGCAGGCGGCGCAGCCAGGCTTCCCAGTGCTGGTCGTGGCGCAGTTTCCAGTGTCGGAGCGCCTGATGCCAGATTTCTCCGGGTGGCAGCGTTGCGGGCAGAGGCGCAGGGCGCCGGTCTGTCGCAAGCGTGCAGTGCTGCCACTCCAGCCGATCCAGATTCAGCGTGCGGCATGCGCCATCTTTTGCAAAGGCAGGCGGCCAGACTCGGATCAGCGTGCCTTCCGGGCGGGGCAGCCGGATAATGGGGCGGCCTGTCTCATCCATCAGCAGCAGCTGACTGTCGTCGGTCAGCAGGGTGCCAACAGGCGTGCGGTAGAGCCGGGCATCCGGATCGAAAGGGCGCCCCCATGCGCCGGCGTGCCACAGGCCGGCGTCACTGAGGATCACCCAGTCCTGAGGCAGAGGCCATGCCTTGATCGGCCTCGGCAGATTGTGGGCCAGCCCGTCGGGGAGGGGGCGCCGGTCAAGGCGCAGGTCATCGGCGTGGTTGAGCAGCAGCCCGCTGATCAGCAGCGGCAGCAGCAGTAGCGCCAGCGGCCAGGCCAGTAGGCGGTGCAGACTGCGGGTGCTCATCGTTGCCGTGCCTGCACCTGTCGATCCAGCCAAAGTGCCAGCAGCGCCATGCGGGTGGCGGCATTGACCGACAGGGTCGCCCCGCTGATGGCGTCAATCTCCCGGTCCAGCCCGCCGTCGTTCAGCCGGGCGTTGCGATACTGGGCCAGAAAGCGCGGGTCGCGGATCTCCCAGCCGCGGCTTTCCCGGTAGTGCAGCACCTCCATGTGGCGGATGCGTCCGTCTTCCACCACGATGCCGAAGGTGATCGGTTCTTCCTTGCCGATTTCCTCCACGATCCACACCGTGCGCTTGCCGGCACGCCAGTAAGGCAGCACCGCACGCGGGTAGGGGTGGCCGATGAGCTGTTCAATGGCCGCCTGCTCTGACCGTAGCAGCCACAGGGTCTTTTTCACCGTCTGTGGTTGCCCAGTCCAGCGGATGATGAAGTTTTCCTCCACCGAGGCGTGGACGGTATGGAGAGAGGAAATCAGCAGGGTGATCAGTAGTAAGCATGTTCGCATTGTTGCCAGGGGCCGGCTTTGCGCCGGCCCGCCTCCCTGTCAGAAGCTGTAACCGATGCCCAGGTTGAAGCCGTTGGCGTCTTTCTGGTTTTGAATATCCGCTTTCAGCACCACATTGGGGTGAATCCAGTAGTTGACGCCATACAGCCAGCGTGTTTTTTTGTCATCGGCATCGGTGTACCAGTCGCTGTAGCGGACGAACGCACCCAGCCGATCGGTCAGTGTGTAGCTGGGTTCCACATACCAGCCGCGCTGAATGTCCCGGTTGGCATTTCTGGCAGCCTGACCGCCCACACTCCACTGGGCGTAGAGCGCGCGCAGCTTGAACGGGCCTGTCTTATATTCCGCATGACCTTCCAGCAGGGTGGCAGGGGTGGCTTTGCTGACGACGCTGCGGTCTTTCTGAGTCAGGTCGTCCTGATAATAGACGCTGGCGCCCAGATCCAGGCCATTGAAGGGGCGGGTTTTGACGCGCGCCGTCCAGCCGAGGGATTCGGAGCGGGTTTCGGCGTTTTTCTGCCGTGCCTTGCGGATATTGAGGCCGTTTTTGTCATACAGCCCTTCGCTGACCATCAGATCCAGTTGCGTTTGTCCGCCCAGTTTGAGGCGTACTCCGGCGCCAGCGCTGGCCCAGGTGGTCGGAAGGATATCTTTGGCGACGATGGGGCGTTCCACACCATAGAACCTGTCCGGTTCATGGGTTTCATTGATAAAGCCTGCCGGCTGCAGCAGAATGCCGCCCATCAGGTTGATGCGGTCGCTGACGGCCCAGTCGATGTAGGCCTGTTCCAGCGCCACTTCGCCTTTCTGGCCGTCGCCGCTGATGGCATGTTCCACTTCCAGCTCGGACCAGAAACGCACCGACTCGGAGAAACGGTGCCCCAGCAGCAGCACGAAGCGGTGAAAGTCGAAGCTTGGCGCCTGACCGTCGATGTTGTTATAGTGAAGTTCGCCATAGGCACCCAGTCTGGTCGCTGAGGAGGCTGTGGCAGGGCGCGCTTGTGTCGCGGCAAGCGCGTCCACTTTCTGTTCCAGTTCCACAATGCGCTGTTTGAGTGCGGTCTCATCGGCAGCAGCCGTGGCGGTCGCGGTCGCCAGCAGCAGGCCGAGCAGTTTCCTGTCCGGTTTCATGATGTCCTTGCTCCTTGTATTGAAAATGAGAATGATTGCCATTAACGGAATGGCAGGAGCGCATTGTGTTCATATGGAGGTAGAATGTCAATATGAATGATAATAATTCCTGTTTGCATGCCGTCGTGCATGGCCGCGTGCAGGGCGTTTTCTTCCGCGCCAGCACGCAGAAGAAAGCTCAGGCGCTGGGACTGACCGGCTGGGTGCGCAACCTGCCGGACGGCACGGTGGAGGTGCTGGCCGCCGGCCCCCGTTCGGTGCTGGAGCGTCTGCTTGAATGGCTGCACCAGGGACCGCCGCTGGCCCGGGTGCAGCGGGTCGAGCATGACTGGGTGGTCTGTCAGACCTTGCCTGAAAGATTTGATATCGCCGGATAGCGCATGTGGAAAGGATTTTTACTCTGGAAAGTGCCTGGGCCAGCAGTTACCCTTTCCGGGCTATCACTTTGAGAGACTGCAAGTATCACCGTGTTTCTGTTCATTTTCCTGCTCGGGGTATTGTGGAGTATCGCAGCCTGGACGGCGGAGCCGGCACGGCTGATGATCGTCCACAGCTACGGCCCGGACAATCCGACGGCCATTCCGCAGGAAAAGGGCGCGCTGGAAGCGCTGCGCACGGCAGGCTGGCAGGAAGGGAAGAATCTGACCGTACGCCGCTTTTTCATGGACACCAAGCGGCGCTATGTGACACCGGAACAGATCAGACAGCGTGGTCTGGCAGCAAGGCAGGCCATTGTGGCTTTCCATCCCGATATATTGTTGACCATTGATGACAATGCTTTTCAACAGGTGGCTACGCAATATGTAGACGCAGATTTTTCTGTCGTCTTCAGTGGCCTCAACTACCCCGTCACTTATTACCGCACTCATTTTCATCTGTTCACTGACATACCCACGCCGCAGCATAACCTTACCGGTGTATTCGAGCACCTGCCACTGGAGCGCTCGCTGGATATTCTTGGTCTGATCCGCCACATGACTGCTACGGATCGTGCAGTGATCATTACCGACACCTCGCCTACGGGCGACGGCATCCGTCTGTCTGCGGAAGCGGTGCTGCGCCACTACCGCCCCGGCTTCAGGGTAGATCTGGAGGTGGTGGACACGGTGGATCAGTACCGTCGGCTATTGGAGGCGCTCAATGCAGACCCGCACGTCAAGGGGCTCTATCTCGGTGTACTACGTCTGCGTCGCCCGGGCGGACCGGCGTGGAATGCCCGGGACATCGTGCGCTGGACGGTGGCGCACAACCGCATTCCCGAGATGACGCTGAGCTATACGCTGGTGCGGGCCGGCTGCTTTGGCGGGGTGGCGCTGGACATGCGTGCCATGGGGCGGCAGGCGGGACAGAAGGTGGCAGCTCTGCTGGCGGGTCGGCCTCTGCGCAGCCTGCCGCTGGAGGCGGCGCACGAGTATGGCATCGTGTTCAACTACCGGCGCGCGCAGGCGCTGGGCATTGACCTGCCACCCACCCTGCTGTGGGCGGCGGATGAGGTGTTTGCGGAGCCATGACCTGGTCGATGAACTGGCTGAAGCTGGCGCTGTTCTGGAGCCTGCCCTTCGTGGTGGGACTGCTGCTGTCGGTATTTGCCGCTTTCAGCATTCTGCTGGATCAGGCCAATGAGCAGGCCGTGCAGTCGGTTCGGGTACTGGCCGAGCGGGTGCAGGCGCAGCATCGGCTGGTGCATGAGGATGCGCTGCTGCTGGCGCGCAGCAATGCGGTTCAGGTGACGCTGCGGCTGCGGCTGCGTCCCCAGCTCAGAAAAATTCTCCATGAGCGTCTGAGGCTGTTTGGCAGCATGGAGGGTACGCCGCTGGCGGTGGCGGTCTATCTGAAGGGCCGGCCTGGAGCCTGGCTGGCGCTGAGCACTTTTGAAGACCTCTCCTCCCGGCAGCTGGACAGGCTCTGCCGCACGAAGCAGGAACTCCAGATGTCGCCGCCCCATCAGTTTGAAGTGGTGCGTCAGCCGGTGTCCTATCAGAGCCAATCGGTTGGAAGGCTGTGCGTGGTGGGGGCACTCAATCACCATTCAGACAGGTTGAACGGGCGGGTGCTGGACGGACGACCGCTGATCAGACTGAACGATGAGCAGGTCTGGCGCGATTTCTTCACTCTGGATCGGGTTGATCTGAGCGGGGGACATGTATATGCCCATGAGGTAGGGCTGGAGGAGGATCAGCGCCTGCAGGTGGGGCTGCTGATGCCTTCGCTGCCGGAGATGGCGCTGGCGCAGCTGCGTGGTGATACGCGCGTCTGGCAGTGGGCGCTGGTGGCGCTGCCGCTGCTGTTCTTTGCCTATCTGGGCATGCAGATCTGGTGGATGCGCACGCTTAAAAAGGAAGCTGGCACGCGCCTGGCCCTGTTTTCCGAGCTGCAGGAAGGGGTGGCGCTGGTGGATGCGGAAGGCCATATTCAGGAGGCCAATGCCCGCATGCAGGTGCTGCTGGCACAGGCGGCCAGCCGGGAGGACAAGCAAGACTTCATCCGCCTGTTCCAGTTGGAAGATTCGGACGAGACGCTGGAGGCGCTCATTCAGGCGGTCGTGAAAGAGGGGGTCAACTGGCATTCGGACGGCCTGGTGCGCATGCGTTTCCCCGATGGTTCACTGCACTGGGCGGAGCTGAGCCTTGCCCCCATTCCTGACAGCAACAGCGCGCTGGTGGTGCTGGAGGTCAAGGACGAGCAGCAGCGCATGATCGAGGAGCTGCGCTGGCAGGCCACGCACGACGAGCCGACCGGCGTGTTCAACATCCGTGGCTTCTTGAGCGCCGGCAGACGCTTGCTGGCGCGCAGGAAGAACGGTGCGACCAGCCTGGTCATCGTGGAGCTGATGCACCTGCGCGCGCTCAACGAGAGTATCGGGCGTGAAAGCGTGGACCGGCTGCTGCGGCAGGTGGCCCGGCTGATGCGCACGCTGGGGCGTGAACACTGTGGCCGGGCCGTGGTGGGGCGCCACAGCAGCAGTGAGTTCTACATGCTGGTGCCCTGCGATGCCGATGCCACGGCCGAGCTGGCCGAGCGGCTGCTGGAGGAGCTGTCCGCCCTCAAGGGGGAAGGGCGAGGGAAGAAGGTGACCCCCAAGGTGCTGGTGGGGCACATGTCCGTCAGGCCGCAGGAGACGCTGGAACAGGCGGCAGGGCGGGGATCGCTGCTGATCAAGTCGCTGCTGGACAGCAATCGCAGCGGCATAGCCGATCTGGACCGGGACGATGTGCGCGTGGAGGCGCCGGGCCTCATTCCGCTGTTGCAGTGGGCGCTGGAAGAGGATCGGTTCGAGCTCTACGGCCAGCGCATCGAGCCGCTCAAGTCCGGCCTGGGGCCGGCACGCTACGAGGTGCTGCTGCGTCTGAAGGATCAGGAGGGTCGGTTCGTCTCGCCCGGTGACTTCATTCCGGCAGCGGAGCGCTACGGTCTGGCGCAGGACATCGACCTGTGGGTGGTGGAAAATCTCTTCCGGCAGTATGGTGACATCTACCGTGAATGGGCCGAGCAGGGGCGCAGCATCTATCCCTTCTCCATCAACCTCTCCGGTGCCACGCTGGGGGATGCGGCCTCCGCCCGCCGCCTGCTGGCGCTGGCGGAAAAATACGACATTTCGCCTGCGCTGCTGGCCTTCGAAGTGACCGAGACCGCCGCCATCGAGCGCATCGAGGTGGCGCGGGACGTGCTCGGTGAGCTGGCCTCCGCCGGCTGCACCATTCTGCTGGACGACTTCGGCACCGGCCAGTCCTCACTGCAGTATCTGCGCACCCTGCCCGTACAGGTCATCAAGATCGATGGCACCTTTGTGCGCCATCTGCTCGACTCGCCGGTGGACCAGGCCGTTGTGGAGGCGTCCATCCTGCTCGCGCAGCGCATGGGCTGCAAGAGCGTGGCCGAGTTCGTCGAGGACGAGGCCCACTGTGAGCGGCTCAGGGAGCTGGGTGCCGACTTGGTGCAGGGATATGGGATTGAACCGCCCCGGCCGCTGGCCGAGCTTTTTCCTGCTTCGGAGGAGCGGTCATGAGGCTGTTCGTGGCCGTGCCCGTGCCCGATGCGCTCGGTCAGGCGCTGTTTGACGCTGCCCAGCCGTATGAAACACACCTGCCGTTGCGTTGGGCGCCGCTTGAAAACCTGCATTTGACCGCCCTGTTTCTCGGTGACGGCTGGAGTCCGGCGCAGGCGGATATGCTTGCGCTGCGCATTCGTGCCGGACTGCCCGAGCTGAGCGCCTTCGAGGCACCGGTGGAGGCCATCGACCTGTTTCCGGACGCCCGCAATCCCGCCGTGCTGGCCGCCCTGTTCGGCCGCAATCTCATGCTGCAGGCGCTGCACGACGAAGTGTGGCAGCTGCTCAAGGATGTGGAAGGCGTGCACAAACCCCGTCAGCGCTTCCGCCCGCACATCTCGCTGGCGCGTCCCCGCGGCCGCTCCGAGGCGGTGCTGCCACCCGTAGAGCTGGACGGGGCCGACCTGTGGCTCCCTGTGGAGGAGGTGGTGCTCTATCGCAGCGATTTCCGTCCCGAAGGCGTGCGCTACCGACCGCTGGCCCGGGGACGGCTTGCCTGAAAGCTGCCGGCAACGCCTGTCCGTTTGCCCAACCTTGCCGTAAGCCGTATCCCCAGCCCGTCAGGTGCCCATACGTCTGCAAAATAGGGCAATTCCCCTCGCTGCTGCCGGTGCGCCCGGACCTCGTTCGGCAAAAATGGGGGAGACCCCGTCCCCAGAGTCGTTCAGGCGGGTGTGCAATGGTTTTTTTCCGGTTCGCTGCGGGGCGGCCATTGCGTTAGTCTGCAAAATTGGGGGAGGCCCCGTGTTCAGGAGGTTCTGACGGCTTTGCGGTGGGTTTTTCCGCAGGTTTACCGGGGTGTGGCAGCGCGGCTGGAAACCGAGCCGGCAAAAACAGGGGAGACTCCGTCGGCAACGGGCGTCCGGTGCGTCAGGACGGGTTTCTACCGGGGTTTTCAGCATCGTCGCCAGCGCGCTCGGACGGCGTTCGGTAAAAATGGGGGAGGCCCCGTTCAGAAGGGCAGTTGCGCGCGGGCGGCGTCGTAGCCGGCCTGTATGAGCGCCTCGGCCTTGTGGTAGTCCCAGATGCCGAACTCGCTCAGATTGGGCGTCACGATCCAGTTCGGCGGATGACGCTCCAGCTGCATGCGCAGCAGTTCTTCCTGCATGAAGTCGATCACATCGCCGGTCAGTTCGAACAGGCCGGGCAGGTCGGGGCGGTCCTTGTTGAGTTCCATGCGGAACCAGGCCAGCACCTTGCGGCCCCAGTCGCTCTCGTTGAGCACCTTCATCTCGCGCAACTGGCCGTAGAGTCGCTCAAGCCGGTCGGTGGAGCGGGGCGGCGCGCTCAGGGGCGGCTCGTCCTGCTTGGCCAGAAACCCGTTGAC
>JALVTA010000034.1 GCA_027036095.1 Thiotrichales bacterium
CACGGGGTGGTTCCAAGAAGCGCCCGTTCTATCGCATCGTTGTAGCTGACAAGCGTGCCCGCCGTGATGGCCGTTTCATCGAGCAGCTGGGTTTCTACAATCCGAACGCCCGTGGGGAGGAGGTCTCCTTCCGTATCGACGGCGAGCGCCTGAACTACTGGCTGGGCGAAGGCGCACAGATGTCCGAGCGTGTCGCCAGCCTGGTGAAGAAAAACAAGGCTGCCTGATCCCATGGCCGACGCGGCGGACAAGCTGATTGTCGGCAAGATCAACGGGCTTTACGGGGTGCAGGGCTGGGTGAAAGTCTTTTCCCATACCGACCCCATCGAAAACATTTTCCGCTACCAGCCGTGGTATCTGAAATGTGGCCGCGATCAGTGGCGGCCTGTTACGGTGCGGGCACACCGCACCCACATGGGCGGTCGGGCGCTGGTGGCCCAGCTGGAAGGCGTGCATGACCGCGAGCAGGCCCGCGCGCTGATGGGATGCGAAATCGCCATCGACCGCGACCAGCTTCCGCACAGCGAGGACGGTTACTACTGGGTCGATCTGATCGGCTGTGAGGTGATTGACCAGCATGGCACCTCGCTGGGCAAGGTGGTCAACATGGTGGAAACCGGTGGCCATGATGTGATGCGGGTTCGAGGCGAGAGCGGACAGCATCTGATCCCGCTGGTAGAGGGGCACTATGTCACCCGCGTGGATCTGCCTGCCAGGGAGATTCACGTTGACTGGGACGGCGTGGCGGACTGAATGCGTTTTGACGTCATTACGCTGTTTCCCGAAATGTTCTCGGCGCTGACCGATTATGGGGTGACGCGCCGGGCTTTCGAGCGGCAGGCTGCCGAGGCAGTTTTCTGGAATCCGCGCGACTTTGCGACGGACAACTATCGCAGCGTGGATGACCGGCCCTACGGCGGCGGCCCGGGCATGGTGATGATGTACCCGCCTCTGGCCGCCACGGTGGAGGCCATGCGGGCAGCGGACAAGACGCCGTTCCCGTTGATCTACCTCAGCCCTCAGGGGCGGCCGCTGACGCAGAAGAAGGTTGAGCAGCTGGCGGAGCTGCCGCGGCTCGGTCTGCTGTGCGGTCGCTACGAGGGCGTGGACGAGCGCTTCATCGAGCGCTACGTGGATGAGGAGATCGGCGTCGGAGATTTTGTGGTCAGCGGCGGTGAGCTGCCGGCCATGATGCTGATGGATGCGGTCATTCGACTGCTTCCGGGTGTACTGGGGGATGCGCGCTCGGCGGAGGAGGATTCCTTTTCCGACGGACTGCTTGACTGTCCCCATTACACCCGCCCGCCGGAAGTTGACGGCATGGCCGTGCCGGCGGTGCTGCAGCAGGGGAACCATGAGCAGATTGCCATGTGGCGCCTGCTGCGCAAACTGGAACGGACGGCCGAGCGTCGTCCCGACCTGCTTGACAATTTGGTGCTTACCTCTGATCAGCGCGCGCTGCTCAGGCGCGCACTCAAGCTGGGTCATGTAAGCAATGAGCAACTGATCGAGTGGGGTCTGCCACTTGATTGACGGAGAGTTGAAAGATGAAAAACCCGATCATCGCCAAAATCGAAGAAGCGCAGCTGCGCAAGGATCTGCCGGAGTTTGGTCCTGGCGATACTGTTGTGGTAAAGGTTGTCGTAAAAGAGGGTGACAACACCCGTATTCAGGCGTTCGAAGGCGTGGTCATCGCCAAGAAGAACCGCGGCCTGAACTCTAACTTCATTGTTCGCAAGATTTCCAACGGCGTGGGTGTGGAGCGGACCTTTCAGACTCACAGCCCCATGATCGACAGCATTGAAGTGAAGCGTCGCGGTGATGTGCGTCGCGCCAAGCTGTACTATCTGCGTGGCCGTACCGGCAAGGCCGCCCGTATCAAGGAGAAGATCGTGCGCAAGCACTGATCGTGGATGCGGTTTCGCGCAACAGACCCGGCCTCGCGCCGGGTTTTTTGTTTCTACAGGCAATAAAAAACCCCGCACGCGGGCGGGGTTGATGCATTCCTGCAAGGAAAGCGCTTACTTCTGACGCGCCTTGAAGCGGGGATTGCTCTTGCAGATCACGTAAACCTTGCCGCGACGGCGCACGACCTGGCAGTCCTTGTGGCGCTTCTTGGCGGACTTCAGAGAGGACAGAACTTTCATGATGGTGCTCCCGTGTATGGATGACTGAATGTCAAAAGAGGAATTATAGCGGCTTGAACTTTTGCAGGCAAATATAATGCCGGCATGACTTTGAAGGAACAGGTAGAACGAGCCTTTGAACATACGCTGCCCGATCTGATCGAAGGGTTCGAGCCCCGTGAGGGACAGCTGGCCATGGCGCTACGCATCGCCGAGGCGATCGAGCAGAAAAATCCGTTTATCGTCGAGGCGGGCACAGGCACGGGCAAGACCTTTGCCTACCTGGTGCCCGCGTTGCTCAGTGGCAGGCGGGTGCTGGTCTCAACGGCTACCAAGGCGCTGCAGGAGCAGCTCACAGAGAAGGACCTGCCCCGAATCCTGCCCCTGGCGCCGGCCGGATTTCGTGTCGTACAGCTGAAGGGTCGGGACAATTATGTCTGCCTCAAGCGGCTGGCGCTGGCTGAGAACAATGGTGCGCTGCCTGCCCATGTCATGTCGCAGGTGGCCCGCATTCGCAGCTGGCTGGCTCAGGGGGGCAGTGGAGACCGTTCGGATTGCACCCTGTTGTC
>JALVTA010000035.1 GCA_027036095.1 Thiotrichales bacterium
CTGTCGGCCTTCGTCACCATGACCGAATACAACAAGAACTTCGACGGGCTGGTGCGGGTGGCCTTCCCGCCGCAGAAGCTGAAGAACACCTTCGGCGAGTGGGTGAGCAAGCTGGGCCTGAAGCAGCTGCGCATTGCCGAGACGGAAAAGTACGCCCATGTCACCTTCTTCCTCAACGGCGGGCGTGAGGCGCCCTTCCCGGGCGAGGAGCGCATTCTGATCCCCTCGCCCAAGGTGGCCACCTACGACCTCAAGCCGGAGATGAGCGTATTCGAGCTGGCCGACAGGCTGTGCGAGGCCATCCGCTCCGGCGAGTTCGACACCTTCGTGTGCAACATCGCCAACCCGGACATGGTGGGCCACTCCGGCAAGATGGACGCCTGCATCAAGGCGGTCGAGGCGGTGGACAAGGCGCTGGGGCAGATCCTCGAGGCGCTGGAGGAGGCCGACGGCGAGGTGATCATCACCGCCGACCACGGCAATATCGAACAGCTGCGTGATCCGGTCACCGGCCAGCCGATGACCTCCCACACCACCAATCCGGTGCCGTTCATCTACGTGGGTCACAAGAAATGCCGCCTGCGCGAGGGCGGCGGACTGCCGGACGTGATGCCCACCCTGCTGGACGTGATGGATCTGCCCATTCCGGAGGAGATGACCGGCGAAAGCCTGTGCCACCCGGAAGAGGCGGCCGGCTAAGCCGTTGAATTGCCGAACATCGGGGCGGTCGCTTATAATGCCGCCCCATTTTTTCGCCGACCCTGCGAAAACGAACCGTTGAACAGGAACTACGCCATGAACATGCTGCAATCCCCGGGCGGGCTCTACCGCCCCGAGTTCGAGACGGAAAACTGCGGCTTCGGCCTCATCGCCCAGATGGACGACAAGCCCAGCCATCAGCTGCTGCGCACCGCCATCGAGTCGCTGGCGCGCATGACCCACCGCGGCGGTGTGGCGGCGGACTGCTGCACCGGCGACGGCTGCGGCCTGCTGATCAAGAAGTCCGACGCCTTCTTCCGCAAGGCGGCGGCTGAGGCCGGCATCGAGCTGGGCACGCGCTACGCCATCGGCATGATCTTCCTCAGCCAGGACGAGGCCAGGCGCACCAAAGCCATGCGCACGCTGGAAGAGAAACTCGCCGCCAAGGGATTGCAGGTGGCCGGCTGGCGCGACGTGCCGGTGCGCTCCGAAGTACTGGGCGAGCAGGCCGCCGGCATGGAACCGGAGATCATGCAGATCTTCGTCAACGCACCGGCGGACATGGACGAAGACGCCTTCAACCGCGCCCTGTTCGTCGCCCGCCGCCAGACGGAGATGGAGATCGAGCCGGAGGATGAGGATTTCTATGTCGCCTCCCTGCACACCCAGCTGGTCTCCTACAAGGGGCTGGTGATGCCGCGGGAGCTGCCGGAATACTACGAAGACCTCAATGATGAGACCTTCGAATCCTCGCTGATCTCCTACCACCAGCGCTTCTCCACCAACACCCTGCCCCGCTGGCGGCTGGCGCAGCCGTTCCGCTTCCTGGCCCACAACGGTGAGCTGAACACCATCCGCGGCAACCGCAACTGGGCGCGCGCCCGTCAGACCAAGTTCCAGACGCCGCACATTCCGGAGCTGCACACCCTCAAGCCGCTGGTGTCGCAGGAAGGCTCCGACTCCTCCAGCCTGGACAACATGATCGAAGTGCTCACCATGGGCGGGCTGAGCGTGTTCGAGGCGCTGCGACTGCTGATTCCGCCGGCATGGCAGAACGTGCCGCACATGGATCCCGACCTGCGCGCCTTCTTCGAGTACGCCTCCATGCACATGGAGCCGTGGGACGGCCCGGCCGGCATGGTGCTCAACACCGGCCGCTACGCCATCTGCGCGCTGGATCGCAATGGCCTGCGTCCCACCCGCTACGTGATCACCAAAGATCGCACCATTACCTTTGCCTCCGAGATCGGCGTGTATGACTACGACGAGGCGGATGTCATCGAGAAGGGTCGCCTCAAGCCCGGTCAGGTGATAGCGGTGGATCTGGAGACCGGCACCCTGCTGCGACCGCAAGATATCGACCGTGAGCTGGCGCGGCAGCATCCCTACCGCGAATGGATGGACAAGGGCTACCACGCGCTGGAAGATCGCGCCGACCTGAGCGAAAAGATCATCGGCTTCGACGACAGAACCGCCGAGCTGTACCAGAAATATTTCATGGTCACCTTCGAGGAGCGTGACCAGGTGCTGCGCGTGCTGGCCGAAGACGGTCAGGAGACCACCGCCTCCATGGGCGACGACACCCCGCTGCCGGTGTTCTCCAGGCGCCCGCGCAGCGTGTATGACTACTTCCGCCAGATGTTTGCGCAGGTAACCAACCCGCCCATCGACCCGCTGCGGGAGAACATCGTCATGTCTCTGGCCACCAGCTTCGGGCGGGAGCGCAACCTGTTCGAGAAGGGGCCGGAGCACGCCCACCGGCTGGATGTGTCCAGCCCGGTGCTGACGCCCTCCCAGTTCAACATGCTGCTGACCCAGGCGGACGAGGGCTACCGCCATGTCATCCTCAGCCTGCACTACGACCCGAAGGAAAAGTCGCTCAAGCAGGCCATTGAGGACCTGACCGCTGCGGCAGTGGACGCGGTCAAGGACGGCATCACCATTCTGGTGCTGTCCGACATGGGCATCGAGCCCGACCTGCTCACCATCCCGGCGCCCATGGCCGTAGGCGCCGTGCACCACCGTCTGGTCAACGAAGGGCTGCGCCCGGACGCCAACATCGTGGTGGAAACCGCCACTGCGCGCGACCCGCACCACTTCGCCGTGCTCATCGGCTATGGCGCCACGGCGGTCTATCCCTATCTGGCCTACGAGGTGCTGGAAGACCTGCTGCGCACCAGGGAGCTGTCCGACGCCAACAGCCTGCACTTCTACATCCGCAACTTCCGCAAGGGCATCAACAAGGGGCTGTTCAAGATCCTCTCCAAGATGGGCATCTCCACCATCGCCTCCTACCGTGGTGCCCAGCTGTTCGAAATCGTCGGCCTGCATGACGAGATCGTGGAGCTGTGCTTCACCGGCACCACCAGCCGCATTCAGGGCACGAAGTTCGAACACATCGAGGCGGATCTGAAGAAAGTGGCCCAGCGCGCCTTCAACCCGCGCCGCACGCTGGATCAGGGCGGCCTGTTCAAATATGTGCACGGCGGCGAATACCACGCCTACAACCCGGATGTGGTCAACTACCTGCGTCAGGCGGTGCAGACCGGCGACAGGGCGATTTACCAGAAGTTCGCCGACGCGGTCAACAAGCGCCCGCCCATGACCATCCGCGACCTGCTCAAGTTCCGCGACGACATCGAGCCGGTGGCGCTCGACGAGGTGGAGCCGGTGGAGAACATCCTCAAGCGCTTCGACTCGGCGGGCATCTCGCTGGGCGCCCTGTCGCCGGAGGCCCATGAGGCGCTGGCCACCGCCATGAACCGCCTCGGCGCCCGCTCCAACTCCGGCGAGGGCGGCGAGGACCCGGCCCGCTACGGCACCGAGAAGATGTCCAAGATCAAGCAGGTGGCCTCCGGCCGCTTCGGCGTCACCGCCCACTACCTGCGCAATGCCGAGGTGATCCAGATCAAGATCGCCCAGGGCGCCAAGCCGGGCGAAGGCGGTCAGCTGCCCGGCCACAAGGTGGATCTGTACATCGCCAAGCTGCGCCATTCCGTGCCCGGCGTGACCCTGATCTCCCCGCCGCCGCACCATGACATCTACTCCATCGAAGATCTGGCGCAGCTGATCTTCGACCTCAAGCAGATCAACCCCAACGCGCTGATCTCCGTCAAGCTGGTGGCCGAGCCGGGCGTGGGCACCATCGCCGCCGGCGTGGCCAAGGCCTATGCCGACCTGATCACCATCTCCGGCTACGACGGCGGCACCGGCGCCAGCCCGCTGACGTCCGTGAAATATGCCGGCTCCCCCTTCGAGCTGGGCATCTCCGAGGCCCATCAGGTGCTGCGCGCCAATGACCTGCGCGGTCAGGTGATCCTGCAAGCCGACGGCGGCCTCAAAACCGGTCTGGACGTGATCAAGGCGGCCATTCTGGGGGCCGAGAGCTTCGGCTTCGGTACCGCGCCCATGATCGCGCTGGGCTGCAAATACCTGCGCATCTGCCATCTGAACACCTGCGCCGTAGGCGTGGCCACCCAGGACGAGCGCCTGCGCAAGGAGCACTTCATCGGCCTGCCGGAGATGGTGATGAACTATTTCCGCTTCGTGGCCGAGGAAACACGCGAGTGGCTGGCGAAGCTGGGTGTGAAGTCCCTGGGCGAGCTGGTGGGCCGCGTGGATCTGCTGGAGGTGATCGACAACCCGCCCACCGACAAGATGAAGAGCCTGGATCTCACCCCGGTCATCACAGACGGCGGCGTGCCGGAGAGCAAGCCGCATGTATGCCAGGTGGCCCGCAACAATCCGTGGGACAAGGGCATGCTGGCCGAACGCATGGTGCAGGAGATGCTGCCCGCCATCGAGAACAAGTCCGGCGGCATCTTCCATTATGAAATCAAAAACACCGACCGCTCCATCGCCGCACGCGTGGCCGGCGAAATTGCCGAGCGCTACGGCAACCACGGCATGGAGGACGCGCCCATCACCGTCAGACTGAAAGGGGTAGCCGGCCAGTCTTTCGGCGTGTTCAACGTGGGCGGCCTGCACCTGCATCTGGAAGGTGACGCCAACGACTATGTGGGCAAGGGCATGGCCGGTGGCGAGATCGTCATCGTGCCGCCTGCGGGCAGCGAGATCGATCCGCACCGCACCCCGATCATCGGCAACACCTGCCTGTATGGCGCCACCGGCGGCCGCCTCTACGCTGACGGCACCGCCGGCGAGCGCTTCTGCGTGCGCAACTCCGGCGCCATCGCCGTGGTGCAGGGCTGCGGTGACCACGGCTGCGAATACATGACCGGCGGCACCGCCGTCATTCTGGGCAGCGTGGGCGTCAACTTCGGTGCCGGCATGTCCGGCGGCATGGCCTTCGTGCTGGATGAGGACAACACCCTGCACGACCACCTGAACCCGGAGATGGTGGAGGCCATCCGCATCGACACCGAGGAGACCGAGGCCTACCGCAACTACCTGCGCGTGCTGCTGGAAGACTATGTCGCCAAGACCGACAGCTGCTTCGGCAAGGCGGTGCTGGACGGCTTCAGCCGCTACATCGGCCAGTTCTGGCTGGTGAAGCCGCGCGCCATTCCGATGGAAAAACTGCTTGACCTGTTCGCCAAGCACGCGGCCTGAGAGGAATCGACACCATGCCTAACGTAAGACAGTTTCTGGAAGTGGACCGCCAGCTGCCGGAGAAGAAGCCGGCGGACGTGCGGCGCAAGGAGTTCGGCGAGATCTACGGCAGCTTCGACCTGCAGCACGCCATGGCCCAGGCCGACCGCTGCCTGCACTGCGGCAACCCCTACTGCGAATGGGCCTGCCCGGTGCACAACTACATTCCCAACTGGCTCAAGCTGGTAGCCGAAGGCAACGTGCTGGAGGCGGCGGAGATCTCCCACAAGACCAACTCGCTGCCGGAGATGTGCGGCCGCATCTGTCCGCAGGACCGCCTGTGCGAAAAGGCCTGTACGCTGGAAGACACCAACTTCGGCGCCGTCACCATCGGCGCGGTGGAACGCTTCATCACCGACACCGCCTTCGAGATGGGCTGGCGCCCGGATCTGTCCGCCACGCCGCTGACCGACAAGCAGGTGGCCATCGTGGGCGCCGGCCCGGCAGGCCTGGCCTGTGCCGACATCCTCATCCGCAACGGCATCAAGCCGGTGGTGTTCGACCGCCATCCGGAGATCGGTGGCCTGCTCACCTTCGGCATCCCCCCGTTCAAGCTGGAAAAGAAAGTGGTGCGCAAGCGCCGCGAAGTGATGGAGGAGATGGGCGTCGAGTTCCGCCTCAATACAGAGATCGGCAGGGACATCCCCTTCCAGCAGCTGCTGGACGAGTATGACGCCGTCTTCCTCGGCATGGGCACTTACAAGGCCATGGAAGGTGGCTTCCCCGGTGAGGACCTGCCCGGTGTCTACAAGGCGCTGGATTATCTCATCGGTAACATCAAGAAGCTGGAAGGCTGGCTGGAAGACGAGAATGAATACATCGACCTGAAAGGCCAGCGTGTCGTGGTGCTGGGCGGCGGCGACACCACCATGGACTGTACCCGCACCGCCATCCGTCAGGGTGCGACCGAGGTCTATTGCGTCTACCGCCGCGACGAAGCCAACATGCCCGGCTCCCCGGCCGAAGTGCGCAACGCCAAGGAAGAAGGCGTGCAGTTCAGGTTCAACCGCACCCCGGTGGAAGTGGTCGGCAACGGCAAGGTGGAAGGCATCAAGGTGGTGCAGACCCGTCTGGGTGAACCGGACGAGAACGGCCGCCGCCGCCCGGAGATCATCCCCGGGTCCGAGGAGGTCATCCCCTGTGATGCAGTTATCGTCGCCTTCGGCTTCAAGCCCAATCCGCCCGCCTGGTTCAAGGACTTCGGCATCGAAGTGGAAAGCTGGGGGGGCGTGAAGACCGCTGGCGAGGATGACGAGTATCCGTTCCAGACCACCAACGAGAAGGTCTTCTCCGGCGGCGACATGGTGCGCGGCTCCAGCCTGGTGGTGCACGCCGTGGCCGAGGGCCGCAAGGCGGCGGAAGGCATTCTCAACTACCTGGGCGTGTGACCCGCAGTGCCCGCAGAAGGGCGCCGCAGACGGGGTCTCCCCCATTTTTACGGGGCGGCGAATTCGCCGGCCGGCAGCACACCCGCAAAAACGCCCGATTCCGGGCGTTTTTTTCTTTTTTCGGCGTGGCCCTACACGTTCGGCCTATCACTGCACTTCCGTGTCCCATTTTCCCGAATGTGTAGAATAGCTGTGGACCCCAGCGCCGTAAAAAACCGCATGACTCCGGAAGCCAAGGCACGTGAACACATTGATAGGCTGTTAAGCGCAGCAGGCTGGCATATATGTGACGCCAACAAAGCCAACATCCATGCTGCAAGAGGGGTTGCCATCCGTGAGTTTCCTCTTCAGCAGGGGCACGGATTTGCTGACTACCTCCTTTATGTGGACGGCAAGGCCGCCGGGGTTATCGAGGCAAAGAAGGAAGGCAACACCCTGACTGGGGTAGAGATTCAGGCAGCCAAATATACCACCGGCCTGCCGGATCACCTGCCCGCCTGGCAACGGCCACTCCCCTTCATGTACCAGTCCACTGGCATTGAAACCCGTTTCACCAATGGCCTGGATCCAGAACCCCGTTCCCGTCCCGTATTTGCCTTTCACCGCCCCGAGACCCTGGCCGAACTGCTCAGAACCGCCCTGCCCAAAGAGCCGGACCAAACAGCGAACCGGGCTGCGGAACCGGCTGCCTCTTATGGCACGCCCCGCACATTTCTCGCCCGCCTGCAGAACGAAATGCCGGAACTGATCGAAGATGGCCTCTGGCCCGCCCAGATCAAAGCCATCCGCAACCTGGAAGAATCCCTGCGCCAGAACCGCCCGCGCGCCCTGATTCAGATGGCCACCGGCTCCGGTAAGACCTTCACCGCCATAAGCTTCATTTACCGGCTGATCAAATTCGCCGGTGCGCGGCGCGTGCTGTTTCTGGTGGATCGCGGCAATCTGGCCGACCAGACCCTCAAGGAGTTCCAGCAGTACCGCTCGCCTTACAGCAACTTCAAATTCACTGAGGAATACATCGTCCAACGCCTGACCAGCAACACCATCGACACCACCGCCCGCGTATGCATCAGCACCATTCAGCGGCTCTACTCCATGCTGAAAGGCCGGGAGCTGGCGGAAGACCTGGAAGAAGAATCTCTGGACCGGCTGGGCAACATCCTGAAAGAGCCCTCGCCTATCGAATACAACCCGGCCATCCCCATCGAAACCTTCGACATCATCGTCACCGATGAATGCCACCGCTCCATCTACAACCTCTGGGCGCAGGTGCTGGAGTATTTCGACGCCTACCTCATTGGCCTCACCGCCACACCCTCCAAACAGACCTTCGGCTTCTTCAACCAGAATCTGGTGATGGAGTACAACCACGAGATGGCCGTGGCTGATGGCGTCAACGTCAACTACGACGTCTATCGCATCCGCACCCGTATCACCGAGGCCGGCTCCAGAGTGGAGGCCGGTTATCAGGTGGAGATCATGGAACGGGACACCCGCCGCAAGCGCTGGGAACAGCTCGATGACGACTTCGAGTACGACCCCAACCAGCTCGACCGCGACGTGGTTGCCCCCGATCAGATACGCACCATCATCCGCACCTTCCGCGACAAACTGTTTACCGAAATCTTTCCCGGTCGTACCTGGGTGCCCAAAACCCTCATCTTCGCCAAGGACGACCAGCACGCCGAAAACATCGTCGAGATCGTGCGCGAGGAATTTGGCAAGGGCAACGACTTCGCCCAGAAGATCACCTACCGCACCACCGGCAAGAAGCCGAAGGAACTGATCAACGAATTCCGCACCAGCCCCATGCCACGCATCGCCGTCACCGTGGACATGATCGCCACCGGCACCGACATCAAACCCGTGGAGATCGTCATGTTCATGCGTGCGGTCAAGTCGCGCGCCTTCTTCGAACAGATGAAGGGCCGGGGCGTGCGTGTCATCTCCCCCGACGACCTGCAGAGCGTTACCCCCGACGCCCGTTTCAAGGATCACTTCGTCATCGTCGATGCCGTGGGCGTGTGCGAGCACGACAAGACCGACTCCCGCCCCATGGAGCGCAAGCCCACCGTCGCCTTTGAAAAACTCATGCAGGCCGTCGCCTTCGGCAGCACCGACGACGACGTGCTCACCTCTCTGGCTGGCCGCCTCGCCCGTATGGAACACCGCATGAAACCCGAGGACGACCGCCAGGTGCGTGAACTCACCGGTGGCCTGGGCGTGAAGGACCTCGCCCACCGCATCGTCGAAGCCCTCAACCCCGACCGCCATCTGGAGCAGGCCAGAGCCGACCTCGGGCGTGCGCCGGACGACGACACCCCCGTTCCCGAGGCAGCCGTGGCCAAGGCGCGCGAAAAACTCGTCCATGAAGCGGTCAAACCCCTCCATGACCCCAAAGTACGCGAAGCCATCGACGCCATCCGCAGAAAGAACGAAGTCGTCATCGACGTAGTCAGCGCCGACGAAGTGCTGAAAGCCGGCTTCTCACAGGATGCCCTCGACCGCGCCCGCGAGCTGACCCGCTCCTTTGAACAGTTCCTCCAGGAGCACAGGGACGAGATCACCGCCCTGCAGATTCTCTACAACCAGCCCTACCGCCAGCGCCGCCTCAACTACCAGGCCATCAAGGAACTGGCCGACAAGATCCACGCCCCGCCGCGCCTGTGGGACGAAAACCAGCTCTGGGCCGCCTATGCCGCGCTGGAAAAGAACAGGGTCAAGGGCGCCGCCGGCCATCGCATTCTCACCGACCTCGTCTCCCTGGTCCGCTTCGCCATGCATCAGGACAACGAACTGGTGCCCTTCCCCGAGCGCGTCAACGCCAACTTCAGGGCCTGGCTGGCGGCACAGGAGAACCGCGGCGTCCGCTTCACCGACGAACAGCGGCGGTGGCTGGAAATGATCCGCGACCACATCGCCGCCAACCTGACCATTGAACCGGATGACTTCGAATATGCGCCCTTCGCCCAGCAAGGCGGACTGGGGAAGGTGTATCAATTATTTGGCGACAGGTTTAGTGAAATTATTGAAGAATTGAATGAGGCATTGGCGGCATAATTATGACAGCGACTGTATCGGAATATACAAACCAATCAAGTCAACCTTTAGAAGAATTACCAAAAGGCTGGAACATTATGGCGTTAGCCGATATTGCAGAAATTATCATGGGGCAATCACCGCCGTCCAAGCATTACAACTTTGAAGGGAATGGACTTCCGTTTTTTCAAGGGAAGTCGGAATTTGGGGAAATTTATCCAGAACCCCAAAAATGGTGCTCAAAACCAACCAAAGTTGCCCAGCCAGGCGACATTTTGATATCTGTCCGTGCGCCGGTTGGTCCTACCAATATTGCCCCTGTTGAGTGTTGCATTGGGCGTGGACTAGCGGCAATACGACCCAGAGCCAACCTATTGCCAAAATATGCTTTTTATTATCTTAGAAGCATTGAAAACCATGTAGCGTCCTTAGGCACCGGAACAACTTTTAAGGCGATCTCGAGGAAAGCACTACGGACTCTCAAAATCCCTGTCGCCCCCTTGCACCAACAAAAACGCATCGTCGCCGAAATCGAAAAACAGTTCTCCCGCCTCGACGAAGGTGTGGCCAACCTCAAGCGGGTGAAGGCCAATCTCAAGCGCTACAGGGCCGCCGTGCTCAAGGCCGCCGTGGAGGGTCGCCTCGTGGAGACTGAGGCCGAGATCGCAAGGCGTGAGGGCCGCGACTACGAGACCGGCGAGCAACTCCTGCAACGCATCCTGCAGGAACGCCGCCGCCGCTGGGAAGAAGCCGAACTGGCCAAGATGAAGGCCAAGGGCAAGACGCCCAAGAACGACAAATGGAAACAGAAATACAAGGAACCCGCCGCCCCCGACACCACCGACCTTCCCACACTGCCGGAGGGGTGGGTGTGGGCGACGGTAGAACAACTCGCAGCCTTAGTTGAATATGGCTCCTCTGCGAAAACTAGTGGAGATAGAAATGGTGTTCCGGTACTTCGCATGGGCAATATTGTGGACGGTGATTTGGTTTTCGATGAATTGAAATACCTGCCAGATGATCACGATGAATTCCCTCGGCTTTTGCTGGAAGCGGGAGATTTGCTTTTTAATAGGACAAATAGCCCAGAGCTAGTGGGCAAAACGGCTGTTTATGAAGGTTGGCCGGAAACGTGTTCCTTCGCATCATATCTTATACGAGTACGTCTACTCGGCGGTGTCTCGTCAAAATTTATATCGTCATATATCAATTCGTTATATGGACGAAATTGGGTCAAGTCTGTCGTAACGCAGCAAGTGGGACAAGCAAATGTAAATGGAACAAAATTGAAAGCGCTAATAGTCCCGCTTCCGCCTCTCCCCGAACAACACCGCATTGTCGCCGAAGTGGAGCGCCGTCTGTCCATCGTGCAGGAAGTCGAGGCCCAAGTGGAGGCCAGTCTGCAGCGCGCCGAGCGCCTGCGCCAGTCCATTCTCGCCGCTGCCTTTTCCGGGCGGCTGGTGCCGGAAGATGAAACCGCTTCCAGCAATACTCAGACAGACGCATCCCCATCCCAGACACCTTTGAATTTTGAGGAGACGGCATGAGTCCGGCCAATATCGTCCAGAAGCTCTGGAACTACTGCAATGTGCTGCGCGACGACGGCATGTCCTATGGGGACTATGTGGAGCAGCTGACCTATCTGCTGTTTCTGAAGATGGCGCATGAACGTACCCAGCCGCCCTGGAACCAGCCCAGCCCGGTGCCCGAAGGTTATGACTGGCCCAGCCTGCTCGAGCGGGACGGGGATGAGCTGTTTGATCATTACCGCCACATTCTGGAAACCCTGGGCCGTGAGCCGGGGCTGCTGGGGCTGATCTTCGCCAAGGCGCAGAACAAGTTTCAGGACCCGGCCAAGCTGAGACGGCTGATCGTTGACCTCATCGACCGGGAAAACTGGTCGGCCATGAGCGCCGATGTGA
>JALVTA010000036.1 GCA_027036095.1 Thiotrichales bacterium
GATGCGACCGACTCCAGCAATATCGACAAGCTGCTGGATGCCCTGCGGGACGTGCCGGAAGGGCAGCGGCAGGCCAGTTTCTACTGCGCCATGGTCTTTCTGCGCCATGCCGAAGACCCCACGCCGGTGATCGCACTGGGGCGCTGGAACGGTGAGATTCTCACTGCGCCGCGGGGAGAGCAGGGCTTTGGCTATGATCCGGTTTTCTATGTGCCGGAGAAGGGCTGTACCGCTGCCGAGCTGGCGCCGGAGGAGAAGCACCGCCTGAGTCACCGTGCCCAGGCCCTGCATCAGCTGGTGGAGCAGATCCAGGCCTTGCAGGCGCAGGGGCTGCTGCCTACTTGATCCGTCTGAGCGGCCCGGTCAGCGCCTGCAGACGGCGTTCGAGGCGCTTTTTCTCCGTCGTATTGTCATGGATGATGGCCAGAATCAGGCGGGCGACGATCCGGGCCAATTCCGGTTCGGCATGGCGGCTTTTGTACTCGAGCCTGCGCATGTGCATCGCCCAGCGTTCGTGGCGATGCAGCCGCCTGTCCTCCATGACCAGGTCAAACTCTTCTTCGGAGAGTGACCAGGGGGCCAGCCGGGCTCTGGTCCACAGTTTTTTCGCCTGATGGCGTTTCAGATCATCCCAGACGATGACAGGGTCTTCTTCATGCATGACGCCGCTTCCCTCATGCCGCCACCGTTGACATTGTACGTGCACTATCCGTGGTGTGTGCGCAAGTGCCCCTACTGCGACTTCAACTCCCATGCGCTGAAAGATGCCACAGACGAGGCGCGCTATTTCGACGCCCTCAAACGCCAGCTGGAACAGGTGCTGCCGCAGATCTGGGGGCGGCGCATCCATGCCGTTTTCTTCGGTGGCGGCACCCCCAGCCTGATGAGTGTGGCGGCGCTGGAGGATTTTCTCAGCCATGCCCGGGCGCTGCTGGGCTTCGGGGCCGAGGTGGAGATCACGCTGGAGGCCAATCCGGGCACGGCGGAGGCGGAGAAATTCGCCGGCTTCCGGGCCGCAGGGGTCAACCGCCTGTCGGTGGGCGTGCAGAGCTTTGACGATGAGAAGTTGCGCCGGCTCGGCCGCATTCACACGGCTGCCGAGGCGCGGCGGGCGTTGGAAATGGCGCGTTCAGCCGGGTTCGACAACTTCAATATCGACCTGATGTTTGCCCTGCCCGGACAGACGGTGGCGCAGGCCGTCGAGGATGTGCAGCAGGCGCTGACGTTTGCGCCTCCCCACCTGTCCCATTACCAGCTGACGCTGGAGCCCAACACGCCCTTCTACCGTCAGCCCCCCGCAGGCCTGCCCGATGACGAGCGGGCCGCCGAAATGCAGGCCGCCTGTGCCGAGGCGCTGGAAGTGGCCGGTTTGCACCGCTATGAGGTGTCCGCCTGGAGCCGGTCGGGCCGGCAGTGTGCCCACAATCTCAACTACTGGCGCTATGGCGACTATATCGGGTTGGGGGCTGGTGCCCATGGCAAGCTCACCTTTGCCGAGCGCGGTGAGATCTGGCGCAGCCAGATGCCCGCAAGCCCCGGCGCCTACATGGAAGCCATGCGTCGGGGTGAGACCGGGCGGCTGTGGCAGGTGGCGCCGCAGGAGCGGCTGTTCGAGTATCTGCTCAACCGTCTGCGACTGTTCGAGCCGTTCGAGGCGGCGGACTTTTCCGCCTGCACCGGCCTGCCGGCGGCAACACTGCATGAAAAGCTGGCGCCCTGGGTTGAAAAGGGCCTGCTGCAACGGCAGCAGGACAGCTATCGGTTGACCGGTCTGGGACGCGACTTTGTCGATGAGATCGTGGCCGACATGCTGAATTGATTTCTGATACACTTTTCATCATGAAAAGTGAAACAGAAAACAGGTCCGGCTGGGGTGGTGCCCGACCCGGTGCGGGGCGCCGCAAGGGGTCGGGCCGCTATGGTGAGCCGACTCAGGTGATGCGCGTGCCAGCCTCGAAAGTGGAGATGGTGCGCCGCTTTCTCGACCGCCTTTATGCACGGGAGGCCGTCGAGGTGACGGCGCGGGCCCATCCTGCGCCGGAGGCGGCTGCCTTTCCCTTCTATGCCGCGTCTGTAGCCGCCGGTTTTCCCTCGCCCGCCGAGGATTACGAAGAGCCGGCACTGGATCTCAATGAACATCTGGTGCAGCACCGGGAGGCCACCTTCTTCGTGCGGGCACAGGGGCACTCCATGACCGGTGCCGGTATCCATGACGGTGATCTGCTGGTGGTGGACCGGGCGCTGGACGCGCGGGACGGCGACATCGTCATCGCTGTGGTGGACGGTGCGCTCACCGTCAAGCGCCTGCGTCGGGAGGGCAGCCGCACCTGGCTGCAGGCGGAAAACCCGGACTACGCCGACATCGTGCCGGGCGAGGGGCAGCAGCTGGAGCTGTGGGGCGTGGTCACGGCAGTCATCCATCAGTATCGGTGAAATCATGATGACTTTTTATCTGGGCTGGGATGTGGGCGGTTGGCACTGTGATCACAACCGCAACAGCCGTGATGCCATTGCCGTTCTGGATGAAAAAGGAGAGCTGGTCGGACGGCCATGGCGTGGCAATCTGCTGCCTCTGATTAATGCATCGGATACTGCTGAAGATTGGCTGGTCGGACTGTTTAAAGTTTGTGACATTGAGGTAGATGCAGCCATGCAGTGTGTGCTGGCCATTGATGCGCCG
>JALVTA010000037.1 GCA_027036095.1 Thiotrichales bacterium
CCGGGCAGCCGGAGCTGGAAGAGCCTTTCGCCGCCTACGGACGCCATCTGGGTGCCGCCTTTCAGCTGATCGACGATGCCCTCGACTACATGGGCGACCCGGAGAAGCTGGGCAAGAACATCGGCGATGACCTCGCGGAGGGCAAGCCCACGCTGCCGCTGATCTACATTCTCGAACATGGGGAAGAGGCAGACAGGACGCTGGTACGTCAGGCCATCGAGACCCACGACCTGTCACTGCTGGAGCCGGTGCGCTCCGCCATCGAGCGCAGCGGCGCGCTGGACTACACCCTCAGGGCGGCGGAACGGGAAACGGAACGTGCCATCGATGCACTCAAGGCCATTCCCCCGTCTCCGTACCGGGATGCACTGGGCGCACTGGCCCGGCTGGCCCTGCAGCGTCAGGCCTGACGTTCAGGCTGCGCCTCCCGACGGAACCGACCTTTGATCATCTTCTGCATCTGAGCGTGTTCATTGAGTGAGGCCAGCTTCTGCTCCAGCTGCTCCTGACGGGTCTGCACGAACAGCTTGTAGATGTCCAGATTGCGCAGTTTGGTCTTCTGCCAGTCCACACGCTCTACGATCCAGCGGGTGATGAAGCGGATGATGTGACACTGGTCCGCATGGGCGAATACCTCTTCCGGCGCCAGCACACTGCCACGCAGCCGCTGCACGCGGATCAGCCCCGTACGGGTGTCGGGAAAGATGCGCAGATAAACGTTGTCCTCGTCGCGCACGCTCAGGCTGCAATAGAGCCGGATGACCCGGCTCATGGAAAAGAGCACCTTGGACAGCAGCAGCGACTCCTGCTTGCCGTTGGGCCCCATGATGCGCACGAAGATGTTCTGCTGGCGGATGCGTCGGATGAACAGCTCCAGCAGACGGGTGTCCACCTCATGGTGGGTGCGGTGATAGCTGGAAAAGGTGCGGGCCAGATACTGATCTTCCGCACGCTCCAGCCGGCGCATCAGATAGAACAGCGCCGGCTGCTCCTCGGGCACTTCCTGCTTTCTGCGTCTCGTTTCGACTGCGGCCATGGTTGCATTCCCCTGTGTATCCGGTATTATCGGCTGTCATGCGCAAATCATTAGCCCTGTCCCTTCCGCTGACCGTGCTGCTGGCCGGCTGCCAGCCGTCGGAGACGCCCGCACCGGCGCCGCAGCAGACGGTAGACATCCGCACCGCACCGGTGCTGAAGCCCTACAAGCAGACCTTCCATGTCTTCGGCACGCTGGTGCACGTCACTCTCTATGCCGACTCCCCCCGTCAGGCGCAGGAGGCGTTTGGTCACATTGCCCGGGAATTGCAGGCATTTCACCGCCGCTGGCACGCCTGGGAACCGGGTGGCCTGCTCTACCGGGTCAATACCGCCTTTCTGCTGGGTCACAGAATCAATGTTCCTGCGGACATGGCCGCCTTCATCCAGAAGTCCAAGGACCTCTACCGCCTGAGCGACGGCTACTTCGACCCCAGCATTGGCGCGCTGATCAACCTGTGGGGTTTCCACAGCGACACCCCCGCCGGCCCGCCACCAACGGAAAAGCAGCTGCAGACCTGGATGCAACACCGGCCGACAATGGATGATGTGGTGGTCATCGACAACACCGTCAGCGCGCGCAACAATCTGGCGGAGCTGGATTTTGGCGCCAACGCCAAGGGGCTGGCGCTGGATCAGGTACTGGACTATCTGAAGCAGGCAGGCATCGATCACGCCATCGTCAACATCGGCGGCGACATGAAGGCGCTCGGCCTCAAGCCCGGCGGCCAGCCCTGGCGCATCGGCGTGGCCGATCCCCATGACCCGCAGCACTCACTGGCCCGCATCGACCTGCAGGCCGGCGAGGCCATCGTCACCTCCGGCACCTATGAGCGCTTTTTCGACTGGAACGGCCATCGCTACAGCCACATCATCAACCCGCACACGGCCCGGCCGGCCGAAGGTATTCTCTCGGTGACCGTCATCCACCGAGACGCCATCACGGCGGATGCCGCCGCCACGGCGCTGCTGGCCGCCGGACCGGAAAAGTGGCGGGACGTGGCGCAGAAAATGGGGCTGAGTCAGGTGGCCGTCATTCTGGAAGACGGCCGGCTGGAGATGACCGAAGCGATGAAGAAGCGCTGGCAGCCGCTGGAGAAGCAACAGCCCTGACAAAAAGGCCTGCCGGTCTGCCACACCCCCCTTGTGACCACCCAAAGTGATGCCGGAATGGGGCCTCCCCCACTTTTGCAGACCGGCGCGCTGCCCGCCCCGAGCCAAGCCGGCTCAAGCCGGCTCAACCCGGCGAAAACCGCCTTGAGGACGGGGTCTCCCCCATTTTTACCGAACGGCTGTCAGCCGCCCTGTCAAAGACCGCGGTTGCCCGGTGAAAATGGCCGCAAACGCCCACCGGGGGCAGAAAACGCACTCTGGAAACGGGGTCTCCCCCAGTTTTGCCGGATGCCTCTGTGGCGCGACCGGATGCGTGCCGGTTTCAGGCTGAAATGGAGCGCAGTCTGACGGGTCAGGCCGGGGGCGGACCCTGTTCGCGGGCCTTCCTGCGATACTGACGCACCTCCTGAAGGGTGATGCAGCCGTCCTCATCCGCATCCACCGCATCAAAATCCGGCAGCGGGCGCCCCGCCGACTCGAGACGGGCGTACTCATCGCTGGCCACGCAGCCGTCGCGGTTGCGGTCCATGCTCAGGAAGGAAGGCAGCGGCGGCGTCATGTGCATGCCGCGCATGTCCATTGGAGGATGCCCCATGTCTTCGGCACCGACCGTCAGGGCCGTCAGCATCAGTCCCATGCCCAGCAGAATGTGTTTCATTCTTCTCTCCTCTGATGACCGATTTCCAGTATACACAAACGCAACGCCCCCGCAGAGCGGGGGCGCGCAGCGTCGGAGGTGAGGAAAGCGGCCTCAGGAGACCAATCCGCCTTCCCGCTCCAGTTCTGAGGGATCAGCCTGGGGATCCCGGTCACCGGTGTAGTACTGCCAGATGTAGTACAGCAGCGGAATGACGAACAGGGTCAGCACCGTGGAGGAGAGGGTGCCGAAGATCAGCGACACCGCCAGTCCGCCGAACACCGGGTCGGTGATCATGATGACCGAGCCGAAGATGATCGCCAGCGCGGTGAGGATGATGGGACGCGTCCGCACCTTGCCGGCCTCGATGACCGCTTCTTTAAGGCCGAAGCCCTGTTTGCGGTAGTCGAGGATGAAGTCGATCAGAAGCAGCGAGTTGCGCACCACGATGCCCGCCAGGGCGATCACGCCGATCATGGAGGTGGCGGTAAACGCCTGATGAGTCAGCCAGTGGCCCGGGAAGACGCCGATCATGGTCAGCGGGATAGCCCCCATGACGATGACCGGAATCATGAACGAGCGGTAGTAGGCCACCAGAATCAGGTAGATGAACACCAGCGCCACGATGAATGCGCTGCCGAGATCGCGGAACACGTCCAGCGTCAGGCGCATCTCTCCACCCCAGAGGATGGTCCAGTCGGTGATGTCCTTCGGCTGCGCCTCCACGAAGCCCAGGTTGGCGGTGTGGAAGGTGATGCCGGACTCGGGCAGCTTTTTGCCGTCAAGCCATTTGTCCAGCGTCAGCACCGCATAGACGGGACTGGACCTGAGCAGCTCACCGCCGACCATGACCATGGGGTGCTGGTCGCGGTCGAGGATCGGCTTGGCCTGAATGACCTTGCGGATCTTGGCCACGGCGCTGACCGGCACCGCCGCGCCGCTGCGGGAAGCCACCCTCAGGCTCATCAGCTGCTCCGGCGCGGAGCGTTCGGAGCGGGGCAGGCGCACGATGATGTGCACCGGCTCGCGGGCGTCATCCAGGTGCATGGCGCCCAGCTTGAAGCCGGAGACATAGTCATGCAGCATCTTGCCCAGCTGCGCCGGTGCCACGCCCAGCAGGTTGGCCTGATCCCGGTCAACGACGATCTCGTAGGTCTCCACATCGGCGGTGACCGTGTCGTTGACATTGATCATGCCGTAGACGTCGCCGAACATCTTGCGCACTTCCTTGGCCGCCTGACGCAGCTTGTCGTAATCCGGCCCGTAGAGCTCGGCCAGAATCTGCTTGGGAACCGGCGGCCCCGGCGGGGTCTCGTAGATGTTCAGCTCCGCCTGTGGATAGACGGTGCGCACCTTGTCCAGCGCCCTGTTGAGCCGCTCGGCGATCTCGTGGGAGCTGACGTCACGATGGTGCTTGTTGACCAGATTGACACGGATCTGCGCCAGATAGGCCCCCTTCTTGAGCATGTCGCCCCGCACCAGCGCGGCGAAATCCACCGGCGCGGTGATACCGAGGAAGGTGCTGTAGTTGGTCACGAACGGCGTTTTCGCCAGCACGTCGCCCACCGCCCGGGCCACCTGATCGGTACGCTCCAGCGCGGCGTTCTCGGGCATCTTCACCTCCACCAGCAGAGTGTTGGTGTTGTCATAGGGCAGCATCTTCACCTCGACGCCCAGCGGGGCCAGCGGATGGTTCATGCCGTCAGAGCGCACGAACTGCAGCGCCGGCTGCGCCAGGGCTGCGAACAGCGCCAGCAGCACCACCAGAAAGAACACATTGCGTCGGGTGCGGCTGGTGATCATCGGCTCGATGATGCGCCGATAGGTGCGCTGCAGCCAGTCCTCCCTGTGGCTCGGTGCCTCGCCTTCCTCCAGCATGGATGCGCGCTGTTCCATCTCGCGGATGGCGCGCCTGCCCATCCAGTGATAGACGGCGTAGGGCACCAGAATGTAGGCCACCACCAGCGAGGCGATCATGGCCACCGGCACGTTGAAGGGGATCGGCGCCATGAACGGCCCCATCATGCCGGTAACAAACAGCATGGGAATGAAGGCCAGAATGACCGCCAGCGTGGCGATATTGGTGGGGTTGCCGATCTCGTTGGTGGACTGCACCAGCATCTGGTCGAAGTGCTTCGGGTCGAAGCCTTCGTGAATGTGGCGGTGAATGTTTTCGATCACCACGATGGCCGCATCCACCAGCAGACCCAGCGACAGAATGAGCGCAAACAGGGTGATGCGGTTGATGGTCTGCCCGGCGATCAGCCCCACGGTGAGCACCACGAACAGAATCAGCGGCACGGTGAGCGTGACGATGCCCGCCTCGCGCCAGCCGAGGAAGACGATCAGAATCAGCGCCACGGAGACCACGGCGATGCCCAGGTGCTCCACCAGCGTGTTGACCGCATCATCCGCCTCGAAACCGTCATTGCGGGTGACGACGATATTCACCCCCTCAGGAATGACGGTCTTTTTCATCTCCTCCAGCTTGGCCAGCACCCGGTCGGCCACGGTCACCGCGTTGGTGCCCGGCTTCTTGGCCACGGTGATGGTCACCTGCGGAATCTCGCCGGCGACCTTCATCTCACCGTCCGGGCCGAAGCCGATGCGGGTGTCCTGGTCGATCTCCATCGGCCCGTCCACAATCTTGGCGATGTCGCGCAGGAAGATGGGACGCCCTTCCACCACGCCGATGATGATGTTGCCCACCTCATCGGCGTCCTTCAGGTAGCCCTGCACCCGCACCGGATGGGCCTGGTTGCTGTTGATCAGCTCACCCACCGGCAGCGAGGCGTTGTTGCCCTTGAGCATGTCCTTGATCTGGTCCAGTGTCAGCCCGGTCATGGCGATCTTCTGGGCATCCAGCCAGACGTTGATCGCCCGCGGCTTGCCGCCGACCACCTGAGTCAGGGAAACGTCGGGAATGTTGCGGATCTGCTCCACCAGTTTGAGGGCCACATCCCGCAGAGCGAAGCTGGACAGATGCTCGGAGGAGACCGCCAGCGTCAGGATCGGCACCTCGTCCACGTCAATGGGCTTGATGATTGGCTGCAGGGTGTCCGGGGGCATCCTGTCCATGTTGCGCATCACCTGGTTGTAGAGCTTCACCAGGGAGGCTTCCTTGTCCTCGCCCACCTTGAACTGCACCGTCACGATGCCCATATCGTTCATGGCCATGCCGTAGGTGTGATCCACCCCATCCAGGGCGTTCATGATGTTTTCCAGCGGCTTGACCACCATGTTCTCCACCTCCTCGGGCGAAGAACCGGGCTTGGGCACGATGATGTTGGCCGCTGGCACCACGATCTGGGGGTTATACTCCCGCGGCGTCAGTGCCAACGCCAGCATGCCGGCCAGAAACAGCGCCAGCATGATCAGCAGCGTGATCTTGGAATGGATGAACATGGCCGCCAGCTTGCCGGCCAGGTTCAGCTTGACACCTTCCTTGTTGATCTCCGCCATGGATCAGGCCCCCTTGTCAGCCGGTTGCGCCGGATCGACCACCTTGACCACTTCCACCCGGTCGCCATTGCGCAGCAGGCGGTTGTTGGGGCTGACGACGATGCGCTCGCCCAGGTCCAACCCGGCCAGCACCTCCACCCGGTCACCCATGCGCTTGCCGGGGCGGATCATGCGGAAGTGCACCCGGTTGTCCGCATCCACCACGAACACGCCGGTGATGCCGGCACGCACCATCACCGCCTGCGCGGGAATCATCATGGTCTGACGCTCGCCCACCTTGAAGCTGACGCGGGCGAAGGTGCCGGAGTTGACGTTCTTCAGCGCCTTGGGCAGGGAGATCTTCACCGTATGAGTGCGGGTGCGCGGATCGGCGGCGGATACCAGCGCATAGATTTCGCCTTTCACCGGATGGTCGATGCCCTCGATCCACATGGTGGCCTCGTCACCGGCATGCAGACGGGCATAGAGGTCGGAGGCCACTTCGGTCTTCACCGACATGGTCTCCAGATTCTCCAGCACCAGCAGCGGCTTGCCCGGTGCGGCCAGATCGCCGTTGGCGGCCAGCTTCTTGACCACCACGCCGTCGAACGGCGCCTTCACATTGGCGTATTTCAGCTGGGCGCGCGCCTGGTCGAAGGCTGCCTTGGCCGCCGCCAGATTCTGCTGCGCCACCTGATACTGCAGGCGGATCTTGTCGAACTGCTGTTTGGAGACGGACTCCTCCTCATACAGCTTCTTGAAGCGCTCGTAGTCGGCCCGGGCGTCATCCAGCGCCGCCTTGGCCTGACGATAGGCCGCCTCCGCCTGGGAGATCTGGCTCTTCACATCCGTCGGGTCGATAGTGAACAGCAGCTGTCCCTTCTTGACGTGGTCGCCCTCCTTCACCTTCAGGTTGTGCACGAAGCCCATCAGGCGGGAGGCAATCTGCGCCTGCTCGTCCGGCACCACCGCGCCGGGCACGACGATGGTCAGCGGCACGGTGCCCAGCGACACCTTGGCCACTTCCACCTTGAGCGGCTGTTCCGCCTGCTGCTTCTGCGCCGCCTGCGGCGCCTTCTCCTCCGCCTGCTGGCAGGCCGTCAGGCCCAGCACGGCCAGCAGGGCCATCATGCTCAGTACGCTTCGTTTCATCATCCGCTCCTCAAATTCTTACAGGTTGTCCAGAGTCATGGTGCCGGTCAGCCAGCGCAGCTCAGCCTTGTAGAGATTGGCCTTGTACACCGCCGCCACATGGTCGGCGCGCGCCTTGTCCAGCTGTGCCTGGGAGGCCAGCAGCTCGGTAATGGTGGCCACGCCCGCCTTGTAGCGCTTGAGCACCAGCCGGTTGGCCTCCTCCGCCTGCTCTTCGTTCAGGCGGGTGGTGGTGATCTTGCTGTTGGCCACCTGCCAGTTGCGCCATGCCTGAATCACCTTCAGGCGGATCTGATTCTCCTCCGACTGCAACCTGGCCGCCTGCGTCTGCGCCTTGGCGCGCGCCCGCTCAATGGTGGCGCCGGTCACGCCCGCATCCAGCTTCCATCTGGCCTGAAGCGCCACCAGATAGCTGTCCGCCTGCAGGCCGAAATGGTCGGAGTTGAAATCCTTTTCCGCCATGGCGTTCACATGGGGATAGCGTTCGGCACGGGCCACCTGCACGCCGGCCAGCTCGCCCTCATACTGCTTGCGCAGGGCCACCAGCTTCGGGTTCCGGTTCAGCGCCATGGAAACCAGTTCCACCACATCCTCGCTGGGCAGGTCGATGGTGACCCGTTCGCCCACATCGATGGACTCGCCCATGTCCAGGGCCAGCAGGGTGCGCAGCGCATCCAGCGCCAGCTGCTCTTGATTCTCCGCCTCGGTCAGCGCCTGCTGCGCCTCGGAGCGGTGCACCAGCGCCCGCAGCAGTTCGGACTTGACCACAATGCCCTGCTCCACCATGCTCTTGGTGGTCTTCACATAGCTGTTGGCCGCCTCCAGCGCCTTGCGCGCCACGGCAATGTAGGCGCGCGCCGTGTGTACGCCGTCATAGGCACGGAAAACGTTGTAGGTGAGGAACTGACGCACCGCCTCCTTGCCGTAGCGGGCCGCCTCGGTGAAGGCGCGCGCCTGATTCTGAAAACCGCTGATCCGGCCACCGTTCCAGATGGGAATCAGCAGCTGCAGCTTGGCGTTGTAATGGGTCCAGTCGCCGGGCCGGTTGAGATTCTTCGGCTCCACGCTCAGCACATTGGGATTGCTGGGGTTGAACTCGTTGGCGCCGAAGTCGTTGAAGGTCGCCTGCCGCTCGGACAGCTTCATGCCAAACACATTGAGCGCATCGTCCGTGTTGGCCACACTCAGCTCGGCATTGATCTGCGGCAGCCGGGCCCGCTCGGCCGCCTTGAGTGCGGCGCTGGCCTGGGCGATGCGCCCGTCCGCCGCGGCGATCTCCGGGTTCTCCTTCAGAGCCCGCTCCACGCTGGCCTTGAAGGTGAGAATCTGCGCCTGAGCCAGCATGGGGCACGCCAGCAGCAGCGCCCCCGCCAGTCGTCGGAATTTCATCGCGTATCCGCTCCCTGAAAGGTTCTTCTGAAGCCTACTGTTTCGCTCGGTCATAATGCAAACTTATCGCCATATAAGAAAATTAGCGGGATTTTATATTAGGGTTTTCTTATATTCAAGCTCGATCACCCCTTTCAGCCACACCAGCTGACCGTGAAAGAAATGACTGACGCCGGCGCGCCAGTAGAGCGTGGGCATGGCGGGTTGCGCAGCAAGCCATGCCAGCACGGCCGCGGGCGAGACCACCTCATCCCCCCCGCCCTGAATGACGGTCCAGTTCGTTTGCGGGGGAACCAGCGCACCAAAGTCCCACAGCCCCACCGGTGGCGCGATGGACAGCAGCGCGTCCGCCTCCACCGCCTGCCAGCGGTTCAGCGTCACATAGGCTCCGAAGGAAAACCCGCCCAGCAGCAGCCGCTGCGGCTGATGACGCGCCTGCAACCAGGCATGCACCGCCATCAGGTCCGCCTGCTCGCCGATGCCGTTGTCAAACGCCCCCTCGCTGCCGCCGGCGCCGCGGAAATTGAACACCAGCGTGCTCCAGCCCAGCTGCTGCAGCGTCCGTTCCACCGTAGTGACCACCTTGTTGTCCATGGTGCCGCCATACTGGGGATGCGGATGGCACAGCAGCGCCCAGCGGGATGCACCATTGTCTAAAATACGTCCCTCCAGCCGGCCCGCCGGGCCGGGTATCCACACCTTCTCAACACCGGATTGCATGCCATGTCCTCCATCAAGCCTGTGCGACGCATTGTAGTGGACGACGCCGTGCCCGAAGCCGAAAGCCTGTTCGGCGATCTGGGTGAGGTGATCCTGCTGCCGGGCCGGGCGATCGATGACACCACCGTGAGGGAGGCCGATGCACTCATCGTGCGTTCACGCACCCGGGTGAACGCCGCGCTGCTGACCGGCAGCCGGGTGCAGTTCGTCGGCAGCACGGTGGTGGGGCTGGATCATGTGGACCGGAGCTGGTTGAATGAGGCGGGCATTCATTTCTACAGTGCGCAGGGTTGTAACGCTGTCGCAGTGGCGGAGTATGTCATCGCCAACCTGCTGCGTTGGGCCTGCGAGCGAAACATGACACTGGCCGGCAGGACGCTGGCGATCATCGGCGTCGGCCATGTGGGCGAACAGGTGCGCCGCCGCGCCGAGGCGCTGGGTCTGCGCCTGCAGCTCAATGATCCGCCCCGGGCCGCACGGGAGCCGGCGTTCCCCCACACGCCGCTGGAAACCTGCCTGCGCGAAGCGGACTTCATCACCCTGCACACGCCGCTGACCGATGACGGCCCCTACCCTACCTGCCACCTGCTCAACCGCAGCAACATGGACCTGATCCAACCGCATGCGGTGCTGATCAACGCCGCCCGCGGCGGCATCGTGGAAGAATCGGCGTGGCTGGAGACGGACACCGCCGCCGACATCATCGACTGCTGGGAGAACGAACCCCACATCAACCCGGCACTGTTCCGGCGCGCCTGGCTGGCCACGCCGCATATCGCAGGCCACAGTCTGGACGCCAAGCTGCGCGGCGGGGTGATGGTCAGCCAGGCGCTGCGCCGCTTCTGGCAGGCGCCGCTGCTGGACGAAGCGGCGATTTTTGCCCGCCTTCCGGCCCCCGGCCCGCTGACACGGCCCGCAGCCGATGACCCGGCCTGCCTGCTGGCGGATCTGTGCCGCCAGGCCCATGACTTCTCCCTGGATCAGCGGGCACTGGAACCTGTGGATGACGATCTGCCCATGCGCTTCGAGCACTGGCGCCGCCACTATCCGCCCCGGCGGGAATGGCATGCTCACGTCCTGCCCGCCGGTCTTGACGATGCAACGCGCACGACGGCAGTCCGCCTAGGCTTCATGAGGGGATAACGCCCCCTTATTTCAGCGCATAAGCAACTCTTTATAAACAAACATTATGATCTGACCAAATTATTCAAATTGGCATCCACGCGCCCAGGCGGTAAGCTAAGCCGTCACAACTGGTTCATCCAGCACTCTGAAGACAAAGCGACACCAAGGAGCAACATTATGAAGTTCGTGAACCTGATCAGACTCGGTCTCCTGACCGCCGCCATCGCCACCCTGTCCGCCTGCGGCACCATGAAGGCTGCCAGCAACCTGGAAGACGGCGCAGGCGAAACCGCCATGCAGCTGTGGGACAAGTGGGTCAAGTGTGAAGGCGAAATCGCCTGCGCCACCACCTGGGAGCGCAAGGTCAACGATGATGTTACCCCGGAAGATATTGAAGACGCCCTGATGTCCGTAGCCACCGAGATGGGTATCAAGCCGGTGGGCACCCTGCCTCTGTCCGACGAACTGAAGGCCCGCGGCATCAAGACCGGCTACCTGAAGGTCTACTCCTTCTGTAACCCTGTCACCGCTCGCAAGATGGTAACCTTCTCCCCCAACATGGCTGCCTACCTGCCGTGCCGCATCGTGGTGGTCGAACGCAAGAACCCCAAGACCGGCAAGAGCGAGCTGTGGCTCTACACCCTGAACATGGACATGATGGTCAAGATGGGCAAGAAACTGCCGCCCGAGCTGAAGAAGGACGCCATGAAGGTACGTGACACCATTGCCAAGATGATGGAAGCAGCCGCCACCGGCGACTTCTGATCGGCAAACCTGACAGATCCTCCGACCTCAACCCGCCGCAAGGCGGGTTTTTTGTTCCTGGTTACACCTTGTTCCAACCTGAGCTTGGCACCTTGAGAGTTCACTATTTTTTCCATTTCACCACCTCTTCATACCCCCCTCATAAAAAACCATAACAAATCAAAGACTTAATACCCTATATAAATTTCAATATTTTGCAATTGAAAGAAAAACTCTTTGGAC
>JALVTA010000038.1 GCA_027036095.1 Thiotrichales bacterium
ATCGGCTTCGACATGGGCGGCACCTCTACCGATGTCTCCCACTACGCTGGTCAGCTGGAACGCCTGCTGGAAACCGAGATCGCCAACGTGGCCCTGCAGGTCCCCATGCTGGCCATCCACACGGTCGCTGCCGGAGGCGGCTCCATTGTGCAGTTTGAACACGGCCGTCTGCGCGTAGGGCCGGAATCGGCCGGCGCCAACCCGGGGCCCGCCTGTTACCGCCGCGGCGGGCCGGCGACCATCACCGACTGCAATGTGCTGCTCGGGCGCATTCAACCGCACCACTTTCCCGCCGTTTTCGGGCCTGATGCCAACCAGCCCCTGGACGTGCACGCCACCCGTCGCCGCTTCGAGCAGCTGGCCGCCCAGGCCGGCCTGTCCCCCGAAGAAACAGCCGAAGGGGCGCTGACCATTGCGGTGGAAAACATGGCCAATGCCATCGCCGAGATCACCACCCGCAAAGGCATCGTGCTGGACGACTACACCCTGGTCAGCTTTGGCGGCGCCGGCGGACAGCACGCCTGTGCCGTGGCCGAAAAACTGGGCATCCGTCGCGTGCTGCTGCACCCCTACTCCGGGGTATTGTCCGCCTGGGGCATTGGGCAGGCGGCCCCCAGTCTGCTGCGCACCCACGCCATCGAAGCGCCCCTGGATACCTGGCCCCACTGGCAGCACCGCGCCAAGCAGTGGCTGCAGGCGGTGCAGGACGCCCTACGGGATCAGGGCGAGGAGCCGGCCCAGGTCACTGTCACCTTTCACCTGCACTATGCCGGTTCGCAAACCCTCCTGGATGTCACCGCCTCGCTGGCAGCCACCCCCGTTGAACTGGCCGAGGCCTTTACGGCACTGCACCAGCAGCAGTTCGGCTTCGTGCAGAACGACACTGCCATCCAGCTGCACAGCCTGTCGCTGGAGGTGGCGGCACCAGCACCGGATCTACCCCCACCCCAGGTTCCTCACGGTCCACCCGCCGAACCGCTGGAGCAGGTATCGCTTTACTGCGAAGGCGCTTGGCGCACAGTGCCCGTCTATCAACGCACGGACCTCACCGCAAGGCAGACCCTGACCGGCCCTGCGCTGGTGCTGGAGGCCACCGGCACCCTCTATCTGGCGCCCGGCTGGCGCGGCGCCCTCCACCCCGATGGCAACCTGCTGTTCGAGCAGGTAAAGGCACCCGCAGCGGCCCGGCCGCCATTGGACGCGGCCGACCCGGTATGGCTGGAACTGTTTAACAACCGTTTCATGCACATCGCCGAGCAGATGGGCGTGGTGCTGGCACGCACCGCCCACTCGGTGAATATCAAGGAACGGCTGGATTTCTCCTGCGCCCTGTTCAATGCGGACGGCGAGCTGATTGCCAATGCCCCGCACGTGCCCGTCCATCTGGGCAGCATGGGGGAGTCGGTGCGTGCAGTGCGCGACAGGGTGGGCGATCGACTGGCACCCGGTGATGCCTGGGTGCTGAACGATCCCTACGCCGGCGGCACCCATCTACCGGATATTACCGTGGTCTCGCCGGTGTTTGTGGAGGATCGACTGGCCTTTTTCGTGGCCAGCCGCGGCCATCATGCCGACGTGGGTGGCACTACCCCCGGCTCCATGCCGGCCCATTCCCGCCATATCGAAGAAGAGGGGGTCCTGCTGGACTGCGTGCCGCTCATGCGCAGCGGCGTCTTTCAGGCGGACCGGATTCGCAACATCCTGACGCAGGGGCGTTGGCCCGTGCGCAACCTGGCGCAGAATCTGGCCGATCTCAAAGCCCAACTGGCGGCCAATCAGCGCGGCATTCAAGCCCTGCAGGCCCTGTGTGACACCATGGGGGTGGAAACGGTGCAGCGCTATATGGATTTCGTGCTTGCCTTTTCCGAACAGGCGGTGCGCCAGATGCTGCCCACCCTGCAGGGCGGGCAGTTTACCTATGCCACCGATCATGGCTATACCCTGCAGGTAACCGTCACCCCCAAAGCCGACCGCCTGGTGATCGACTTCAGCGGCAGCAGCGCCCAGCAACCCAACAACTTCAATGCACCGCGCGCCATCACCCGTGCGGCGACCCTCTACGTGCTGCGCTGCCTCATTAACCACCCTATTGCACTCAATGACGGCTTTTTACGCCCGGTCGAACTCATCATTCCTGACGGCTCCGTGCTCGCCCCCCGTTACCCCGCCGCCGTGGTGGCTGGCAATGTGGAGACCAGCCAACAGATCACCGACACCCTGCTGGGCGCCCTGCAGGTGGTGGCCGCCAGCCAGGGCACCATGAACAACCTCACCTTCGGTGATGGCACGCACCAGTATTACGAGACCCTCTGCGGCGGCGCCGGGGCAGGCCCCGGCTTCCATGGCGCCAGCGGCGTGCACACCCACATGACCAACTCCCGTCTGACCGATCCGGAAATCCTTGAGCGGCGCTACCCGGTGCGCCTGCAGCGCTTTCAGCTGCGGCGCAACAGCGGCGGTGACGGCTACTGGCACGGTGGTGACGGGGTTGAACGCTGCCTTGAATTCCTCGCCCCCATGCAGGTCTCGCTGCTTACCTCACGGCGTCACACACAGCCCTACGGCCTAGCCGCCGGCCTGCCCGGCAAACCGGGCGCCCAGACGCTGCTGCGGGCACAGGGCGATGCGCAGCCGCTGCCGCCCTGCGCCTGCCTGAACGTGGAAAAGG
>JALVTA010000039.1 GCA_027036095.1 Thiotrichales bacterium
CATATATTGGAGATCAGGACCGGGTATTTGTCAGGCACCAGCCGGGTGCCGTAGAGCATGGGTCGTGCACACAGGCGTGCATACAGTCCTTCAGCACCTCTTTGACGCTGACGATCTGCAGATAGGACCCTGGTTTCGACAGTACCTCTAACAGCCAACCCTGCGGCTTGATCATGCACCTGCCACTGCAATCGGTGCCCGTCCGCTATAATCGACGGGGTCTCCCCCATTTTTGCCGGATCGATTTCTCTCGCGGAGCGCACCGATGGGTTTTTCCTACGAAAACACGCCGCTGGGCAGGAAAATCGTTTACTGCAGTCAATATGCGCCGGATCTTCTGTTTCCCGTTCCTCGGCAGGACAAGCGGGATGAGCTGGGGCTGCGGGCGGATACGCTGCCGTTTCATGGCGTGGATGCGTGGACGGCCTACGAGCTTTCCTGGCTTGATCCCAACGGCCTGCCGCAGGTGGCGGTGGGCCAGTTTCTCTTTCCGGCCGAAAGCCCCAACCTGATCGAGTCCAAATCCTTCAAGCTCTACCTCAACAGCTTCAACGACACCCGTTTCGACAGCTGGGAGACGGTGCGGGAGACGCTGGTGCGGGATCTCTCCTCCGCAGCGGGCGAGACAGTGGCGTTGGCCCTGTTTCCGCTGAATGAGGCACCCCGCTGTGAGGCCGAGCCGCCCGGTGTGTGTCTGGATGATCAGACGCTCACCATCGAGGACTATGAGCTGGCGCCGCACCACCTGCATGCCAGCGGCGAGACGGTGGAGGAGACGCTTCATTCCAACCTGCTCAAGTCCAACTGTCTGGTCACCGGTCAGCCGGACTGGGGCACCGTGGTCATCCGCTATCGTGGTCCGCGCATCGACCGGGCCGGGCTGTTGCGCTACATCGTCTCCTACCGCCATCACTGGGAGTTTCACGAGCAGTGCGTGGAGCGCATCTTCACCGACCTGATGGCCCGCTGCCGGCCCGAGCGGCTGCTGGTCTATGCCCGCTATGTGCGTCGTGGCGGGCTGGACATCAACCCCTATCGGGCCAATTACACGGTGGAGTGGCCGCTGGCGCGGCTGGTGCGCCAGTAGGCGTTCCGGGGGTGGGGTAAAATAGTCGGTTCATCTGCACGAGGCGGCTCATGGACCGGGACATTCAGCATTATGACGTCATCGTGGTCGGCGGGGGCCACGCGGGCACGGAGGCGGCGCTGGCCGCCGCCCGCATGGGCGTGCGCACCCTGCTGCTGACTCACAACATCGATACCCTGGGCGCAATGAGCTGCAATCCGGCCATCGGCGGTATCGGCAAGGGCCATCTGGTCAAGGAGGTGGATGCCCTCGGTGGCGCCATGGCGCTGGCCATTGACGAGGCCGGCATTCAGTTCCGCATTCTCAACGCCTCCAAGGGGCCGGCGGTGCGGGCCACCCGCGCCCAGGCGGATCGTGTCCTCTACCGCCAGGCCATCCGCACCCGGTTGGAGAATCAGCCCCATCTGGACTTGTTCCAGCAGCCGGTGGAGGATCTCATTCTCGAAGGGGACCGGGTCGCCGGCGTGGTCACCCGCATGGGGCTGAAGTTCTACGCCCCGCAGGTGGTGCTGACGGTCGGGACCTTTCTGGCCGGACGCATTCATATCGGCCTGAACAACTATGAAGGCGGGCGCGCTGGCGACGAACCCAGCAACCGGCTGGCGGCACGCCTGCGGGAGCTGGAGCTGCCGGTGGGCCGGCTCAAGACAGGCACGCCGCCGCGGCTGGATGCGCGGACGGTGGACTTTTCCGTCATGACTGAGCAGCCGGGGGATGAGCCGCCGCCGGTGTTCTCCTTCATGGGCCGGCCGGAGATGCATCCGCGCCAGGTGCCCTGCTACATCACCCACACCAACGAACGCACCCATGAGATCATTCAGGGTGCGCTGGATCAGTCGCCCATGTATGCCGGCGTCATTGAGGGTGTGGGACCGCGCTACTGTCCGTCCATCGAGGACAAGGTGGTGCGCTTTGCCGACAAGGCCAGCCATCAGGTGTTCATCGAGCCGGAAGGGCTGACGTCCAACGAGCTCTATCCCAACGGCATCTCCACCAGTCTGCCGTTCGAGGTGCAGGTGGAGATCGTCCGCTCCATCCGCGGGCTGGAAAAGGCGCGCATCGTACGGCCCGGCTACGCCATCGAGTATGACTATTTTGACCCGCGCCACCTGAAACCGACGCTGGAGACCGGCGCCATCGAAGGGCTGTTCTTCGCCGGCCAGATCAACGGCACCACCGGCTACGAGGAAGCGGCGGCACAGGGGCTGCTGGCCGGTGCCAATGCCGCGCTGCGGGCGCAGGGTCGCGAGCCGTGGTATCCCCGGCGGGATCAGGCCTACATGGGCGTGCTGGTGGATGACCTGATCACCCTGGGCACGCAGGAACCCTACCGCATGTTCACCTCCCGCGCCGAATACCGTCTGATGCTGCGGGAAGACAACGCCGACCAGCGCCTGACGCCCATCGGCCGGGAGCTGGGGCTGGTGGATGATGCCCGCTGGGCCGCCTTCGAGGCCAAGATGGAGGCCATTGAGCGCACCCTGCAGGCACTGCGGGACACCTGGCTGCATCCGGCCCACCCGGAGGCGAAGAAGGCCGAGGCGCTCACGGACACCCCCCTGTCCAAGGAGCAGAG
>JALVTA010000040.1 GCA_027036095.1 Thiotrichales bacterium
TGCTGGGCATCAATGGCGTGCTGGCAGGGCTGCTGATTCTTTCCTTCTACACTGTCATCGCCGGCTGGGCCATGGACTATTTCGTGGAAAGTGCTGTGGGAACCTTTCGGGGCATCAGCAGTGCGCAGGTGAGCAAATACTTTGCAGACTTTCTCGCCAACCCTTGGGCGGTGCTGTTCTGGCACACCGTCATGGTGGGGCTGACGCTGGCCATCGTGGCCAAGGGCGTCAAGGGCGGTTTGGAGAAGGCAGTCAATTTCATGATGCCGCTGCTGTTTCTCATCCTGCTGGTGCTGGTGGGCTGGTCGGCAGCACAGGCCAGTTTTGGCGACAGCCTCCGTTTTCTGTTCGCGCCTGATTTCAGCAAGCTGACCTGGAAGGGCGTGCTGGTTGCCATGGGGCATGCCTTCTTCACGCTGAGCATTGGCATGGGCGCCATGATGGTCTATGGCTCTTATCTGCCCAAGGGCTACAGCATCACCAAGGCGTCCGTGTGGATCGTGTTTGCCGATACGGCGGTGGCGCTGCTGGCCGGGATCGTCATCTTCACTGTGGTATTCGGCAATGGACTGGAACCGGGTGCGGGGCCGGGGCTGCTGTTCCAGACCCTGCCGGTGGCCTTCGGTCAGATGTCCGGTGGCTGGTTCTGGGGTACGCTGTTCTTCTTTCTGGTGGTGCTGGCGGCGCTCAGTTCCGCCATCTCCCTGATCGAACCGGCCGTCAGTTGGCTTGAGCAGAACTGGCGCATGAGCCGCATCAGAGCCACCCTGCTGCTGGGTGCGCTGGTGTGGCTGGTGGGCATTGGCTCCGTGCTTTCTTTCAATGTGTGGAAGGACGCGCACCTGCTGCCGGGTAGGACATTCTTCAACAGCCTGGACTTCGTCACCGCCAACATCATGCTGCCGCTGGGCGGCATGCTGATGGCCGTGTTCATGGCCTGGGTCATTCCCGCGACGGTGCGGCGCACGACCTTCGATCTCGGGCCTGTGGCCGATGCGCTGTTCATCCGGGATCTGCGCTATATCGCACCGGTAGGCGTGCTGATCGTGTTCGCCTCCAACCTGGTGGAATCTCCGTTGCACCGCTGGATCGCCGTGGGGGTGGCGTTGACGCTGTATGCGCTCTATGCCTACAACCGCAGTCGTTTCAATCTTTCCCTCAATGTCCGATGAGCGAAGCATCGAGTGACATTAACAACCTTTATCTCTACAATACGACCGCTTAATGCTTTTTCGATGACAGGAGTCGCGCATGGCGTGGAATGAACCGGGCAAGCCCAGCCAGGATCCATGGGGATCGGGGGGCAGGGAACCGGGGCAGGGCGGACAGGGCCCTGATCTGGACGAGGCGCTCAACAAGCTCAAGCAGTCTCTGGGTGACAAGAATCCCTTCGGCGGCATCGGCCTGTCCGTGGTGCTGGCGGTGGTGGTGATCGTGTGGCTGCTGTCCGGCATCTACATCGTCAATCCTGCGGAGCGGGGCGTTGTCACCCGTTTCGGCGCCTTCGTGGGCGAGACCGGGCCTGGACCGCACTGGCACTGGCCCTGGCCGGTGGAGTCGGTTGACGTGATCAATGTGGACCGCATTCGCCATGCCGAAATCGGCTATCGCTCCGGCGGCGGGCAGGGCATCGTGCAGGAAGTGCCCTCGGAGGCGCTGATGCTGACCAAGGACGAGAACATCGTCGACATCAAAATCGCCATTCAGTACAAGATCGCCAGTGCGCCGGACTACCTGTTCAACGTGGCCGATCCGGACGAGACCCTGCGTCTGGCGGTGGAGAGCGCTCTGCGCTCCGTGGTGGGCAAGAGCAAGATGGACTTCGTGCTCACCGAGGGGCGTGACGAGGTGGTCTCCAAGGTCAAGGATCTGGCGCAGAAATATCTGGACACCTACCGGGCCGGCCTGCTGATCACCAGCGTCAACCTGCAGGATGCCCAGCCGCCGGAAGAGGTTCAGGCGGCCTTCGCCGATGTCGTCAAGGCGCGGGAGGACCGGGAACGTCTGATCAACGAGGCGCAGGCCTACGCCAATGACATCATCCCCAAGGCGCGCGGTCTGGCGGCGCGGGAGCTGGCCGAGGCCGAAGCCTACCGCCAGCGGGTCATCGAGCAGGCACAGGGTGAAGCCAGCCGTTTCGAGCACATTCTGGCCGCCTACCGCAAGGCGCCGCGTGTGACCCGAGAGCGCATGTACAAGGACGCGCTCACCAACGTGTTCGCCAACACCTCCAAGGTGTTCATGACCGACTCCAACGGCAAGATGGTCTATCTGCCGCTGGACAAACTGGCCGGTGGCGCCGGGCGGGCGCCCACCGTGCCCCGCAAGCTCCAGCCGTTGGCACCGGCACGTCAGACACGGTCCGACCTCAACCCGGGCAGCCGCAAGCCGCGAGGCCAGCATAAGAACCTGCGGGAACTGCTGAGATCAAGGGAGCTGCGCTGACATGAGAAACAACGTCATTCTGATCGGTCTGGCGGCGGTGCTGTTTGTCGTGGCCAATGCCTTTTTCGTCGTGCGCGAGGGCGAGACGGGCATTCTGTTCCGGCTGGGCAAGATCGTGCAGGCCGACCTTAAACCGGGTCTTCACATGAAAACGCCTTTCGTCAACAACGTGCGTACCTTTGATGCGCGCCTGCA
>JALVTA010000041.1 GCA_027036095.1 Thiotrichales bacterium
CTGTTCAACCCCTGATGGAGCGGCCGGCCCGACACCACTCCATCGCGAAACCTTTTCTTCAGATTCTTTCCGCCACCCGCATCACGGCGCTGCGCGAGCGGGGGTTCTCCGCCACCTCTTCCGCAGAGGGAAAAACCGCTCTGCCAACCGGCTTCAGACGCGGGGCGCTTACTTCTCGCCCGAAAGGGTCCCTCTCACCCCGGCTCAGCGCCCGGATGAAGCGCTTGACCAGCCGATCCTCCAGCGAGTGAAAGCTGATCGCCACCAGACGCCCGCCTGTCCGGAGCACATCCACCGCCTGAGGCAGCACCGCCTTCAGCGCATCCAGCTCACCGTTGACGGCAATGCGGATGGCCTGAAAGGTACGCGTGGCCGGATGCTTGCCCTTCTCCCGCCGCGGCACCACCGATTCGACCAGCCGTGCCAGCTCACCGGTCGTATGCAGCCCATCTGCTTCCACCGCCTCCTTGATCGCCCGGGCGATGCGACCGGAAAACCGCTCCTCTCCATACTCCTTCAGCACCTGCGCCAAGGTCGCCTGGTCCACCTCGGCCAGCCACTGGCGGGCACTGATGCCCTCACCGGGATTCATGCGCATGTCCAGCGGACCGTCACGCAGAAAACTGAACCCCCGCTCCCGCGCATCCAGCTGGGGCGACGAGACTCCGAGATCCAGCAGGACACCGGCCACCTGTCCGGCCCAGCCCCGACGCGCCACCTCATCAGCCAGCATGGTGAAGCTGCCATGCACGATCTCGAAGCGCGGGTCATCCATGTTCTGTCGCGCCCAAGCCACCGCTTCAGGGTCCCGATCGAAGGCCAGCAACCTGCCTTCCGCCCCCAGTCTTTCAAGTATGGTCCGGCTGTGACCACCCCGGCCGAAGGTGCCATCCACATATATGCCATCCGGACGCACGCTGAGGCCTTCAAGCGCCTCATGAAGCATGACCGGATAGTGCGCCCCGTCCATATTCAGATACTCAGACTTTCGAGCACTTCCGGCACCGGCTCGTTCTTCACTTCTTCCAACATGTCCGGACAGGTGTCGTCCCATTTCTCCTGCGGCCACAGCTCCAGCTTGTTGCCCTGCCCCAGCAGCACCCCCTGCCGCTCCAGCCCCACGTGCTCCCGCAGTACGGCCGGCAGCAGCACCCGGCCCTGCCCGTCCATGTCCAGCTCGTGGGCAAACCCCACGAACAATCGCTGATACCGCCGCGCCATGGGATCGATGTTCGGCAGACTCATGATCTTCTGCTCGATCAGGCGCCACTCGTCAAAGGGGTACAGCAGCAGACAGGGGCTCTGCAGGTCGATGGTGGCCACCAGCGTGCGGTTGCCGCTCTGCACAATCGTCTCCCGCAGCCGCTTCGGGATGGCGACCCGTCCCTTCTGGTCGAGACTGACCTGATGCAAGCCACGGAAGAACACTTAACCACCTGTCACCACTTTTCACCACTTGGCACCACTATATTGACCACTCTTCCCCATGTCAACCACTCAAAACCCCGATTTTTCGCTTTCAGGTCAAATACTTATCGATACCTCCCCATACCAGTGCAACAGCGCACATGCTTTGGATGCAAATATAAAAATCGATCAAACTCAACAACTTGCGAGACACTCAGATAAACAATTATCAGAACACAGAGCAAAAGAGAAGAAAAGAGACGCACAACATCTTGTGCAAGAAGGATAAAAAAACACCAGATGTATCAGGTGGGGCAAAGTGGGAAGAAAAGATGGAAAGCGGGCCTGTAAGCCGGGTTCTGTCCTCCTTGCGGAGGGGCAGCCATTCATCTGGGGCGTGCCTCACGGCATGCCTCAAGCGACCTACCCGCGCGCGAACCCGAGCCAGGTCCTGCGGTCAGAAGCCGCGTGCGCGCCTATTTGGTCTTGCACCGGATGGGGTTTACCCTGCCACGTCTGTTACCAGACGCGCGGTGCGCTCTTACCGCACCCTTTCACCCTTGCCTGTGCTCCTTTCGGAAGCCATCGGCGGTCTGCTCTCTGTGGCACTTTCCGTCGCCTCGCGGCGCCCAGCCGTTAGCTGGCATCCTGCTCTGTGGTGCCCGGACTTTCCTCTGACATGCGTCAGCGGCTGCCCGGCCCGCTTTCACAGGCGATCTATTGTAACAGATCCCCCGATTTCAAGGCCTGCACCTGCCGATAGACCCGGTTGCGCGGCAGGCCAAAGGTTTCAGCCACAATACCGGCCGCCGTCTTTGCCGACACCCCCGCTTCCAGCAGCTGGCAGATCAGCCGTTCGACCCGGACACCCTCTGCCCTGCCATCATCTTTAACCGGCCCCAGCAGAACGACCAGCTCACCCCGCACCTGATCCGGGTGAGCCTGAAAGTGACTCAGCACCTCGTCCAGTGTCTCGCCCACGAAAGACTCGTGCCGCTTGGTCAGCTCCCGGGCCACCACACAGGCGTGTGCACCCCCCCAGATCTCGATCATGTCTGCCAGTGTGGCCAGCAGACGGTGGGGCGCCTCATAGAAGACCAGCGTGCGCGGCTCATGACGCAGCGCGGCCAGTCGTTGCCGTCGCGCACCACTTTTGGCAGGAAGAAACCCCTCGAAGGCAAAACGGTCCGTGGGCAGTCCGGCCGCCGACAGAGCCGCAACGAGCGCAGAAGGGCCCGGGATCGGCGTGACCCGAACGCCTGCCTGTCGCAGTCGGGCGATCCAGACGGCGCCCGGGTCGCTGATCAGCGGCGTGCCTGCATCACTGACCAGCGCCCCCCGCTCCCCCTGTAACAGCCGCTCAAGCAACTGTTCGCCCCGTTGGCGCTCATTATGAGCATGCAGACTGATCAGGTGGGCCTTGATGCCATAGTGGTTCAGCAGCCGACGCGTATGACGCGTATCTTCCGCTGCCACCCAGTCCACCGAAGCCAGCACCTCCAGCGCCCGCTGCGTGATATCCGCCAGGTTGCCGATGGGCGTAGCCACCACGAACAGCTCTCCCTGCGCTTGCACGAACTCACCCTCCAGCAAGGTTTATAATTGCGCAAACCATATCACAGCTATGCCATGCGACCCACTCACCTTCTTCTGATTCTGCTGGTGCTGATGGCCGGCTGCGCCCAGCAGCCGGCGCACAAGCCCGTGCAGGAAAAAGTTGGCGCAACGCCCGCCCTCACCCCGCAGCAACGACTGGAACTGCAGGCAAGACAGCAGTGGAAGCAGGGGAACCTCACCGGCCTGACGCTCACGCTTGAACAACTGGCGCCTCTGCTGCCGCGGGAAGACCGCCCGGCGCTGTCCGTGGCGCTGCATGAGGCCTGGCGCAGGGCCAATGGCGCACAGATAGAGGCGGCCTGGCAGAGCGACACCCCTGCCATGAGGGCCTGGGCACTCTACGGGGAACGCATTCAGGCCGGCGACCCCGCCCCCATTCTCAGCACCCTGCAACTGTTCAGTGATCAGGAGGCTCCCCTGCTGGCACTGCTTGCCCGGCAGAAGGGACAGACGTCCGCCCATACCACCCTGGCCGTCTTTCTGCCTCTGACGGGTCCCTATGCCCAGGTGGGGCTGTCAGTACGCAACGGCATGGTACGCGTCGCGCTCGCCCCTGACTCACCGGAGATCACCCTGCGCTTCTACGACACCCATGGCGCGGACATCAACACTCTCTACCAGGAGGCGCGGGATGCGGGCGCCGATGTCATCATCGGCCCCCTGCTGCCGGCCAATATCGCCGCCCTGAGCAAAATCAGCGCCCTGCCTACCCTGCTGCTCAACCGTCCCGCCAACGGCTTCGGACATGCCTTCTCCTTTCAGACGCTGAGCGAAGCGGCGCAGCTGAATGCCAGACTGAGACAGTCCGGCATTCAACGGCTCGGCATTCTTTTCGAAGACCATGGTCGGGCACTCACACTGCAGAACGCTTTCTCCAGCATGTGGCTGGGCGGTGCCGGTCAGCGTGCCGAAACCGCCCCTCTGCCGCACACCAACCGCACCCTGCGCACTACGCTGGACCAACTGCTGCATGTGGACCGCAGCAAGGCGCGTCGCTGGGCACTCCAGCGTCAGCTCGGGCACCGCCTGACGTTCACACCCCGGGCGCGTCGTGATCTGCAGGCCCTGCTGCTGCTGACCGATGCCCAACGCGCCGCTGTGCTCAACCCACTGATGAGCTTCTACGACATTGACATTCCCCGCTACGGCAGCAGCCTGATGATGCCGGAACGGTTCGACGACCGCCCTCAGCCGGATCTGGCGGGCGTGCGCTTCCCTGCCTTCCCGGCCCTCGTCTCGCCCGGCCCCCTGACATCCCCATTGGAAGCCTGGGGCTGGGATGCCCTGCAGGTGGCATTCAATCTTTCCCGACGGCAGGGTTGCTACAACGGCCGCACCGGGCGCATCGAACTGGCCGACCGCCAGCATGACCGCTGGCTGGAATGGCTACAATACACACCTCGAGGACAACTGACCAAGGAAGCACCATGAAGACTGCAAGACTGTCCAGAGCACTGCTGCTGACCGCCGCCCTGAGCGGCGCCACCCTGACGCTGAGCCACTGCGCCGCGCCGCTCATCCTCGCCGGCAGTGCCGTCGGCATCGGCTACTATCTTGGCTCCGAACGCCGTGACACGGACACCATTGCAGAAGACAGCACGGCCGAACAGCAGATGATCGAAGCCATGCGCGACGCCGGCATCGACGTCAATCGGGTGACGGTCAAGGTATATAACCACAAGATGCTGCTCATCGGCCGGCTTCCCAGCGAAGATCAGGTGGCCCGACTGACGCAGCTGGCACGCAACATCCCCTATGTCACCAAGGTCTACAACCGGGTGCGGGTCGGCGCGCCGCTGCCCGAAAGCCAGGTGACCGAGGACGGGCTGCTGGCGGCCAAGGTCAAGGCTGCGCTGGTGGCTGAAAAGGGACTCAACAGCGCCAGCCTGCACTTCGAAGTCTATGACGGCACCGTCTATCTCATGGGACTGGTGACGCAGGAGGAGGCCCGCAAGGCCATTGCCGCCGTCTCAGGTGTCAAGGGTGTGAGAAAAGTCATCGACGCCATGGATCGTCTCTGACCGTCATGCTGACCCCTTTCCACCTCGGTCAACACGACATCTATCCGCTGATGCTTGCCCCCATGGCCGGCATCACCGACCGGGTGTTTCGCGATCTGTGCCGCCGTTTCGGTGCCGGCTACGCCGTGGCGGAGATGACCCACAGCAAGCCGGAGCTGGTCGGCCGCAGAAAGTCCGCTACCCGCGGGGTCGACCCCCGTGAATCCGCACCCCGCGTGGTGCAGCTTCTGGGCTACGATCCCCGGCAACTGGCCGAGGCGGCACGGTATTACACCGACGCAGGTGCCGACATCATCGACCTCAACCTGGGCTGCCCTGCAAAAAAGGTCTGCCGCGTAGCAGCCGGCTCGGCGCTGATGAGCGACCCTGAACGGGTACGCACCATCTTCGAGGCCATGCGTGCAGCCACGCACCTGCCGCTGACGGTGAAGATGCGCACCGGCCCCAGCGAAACCCGCAGAAATGCCCCGGAACTGGCCCGGTTGGCACAGGAGTGCGGTTTCGACATGGTGGTCATTCACGGCCGCACCCGGGCACAGCGCTTCGAAGGCGAGGCGGAATATGACACCATCACCGAAGCCTGCCGGCGGGTCACCATTCCGGTCATCGCCAATGGCGACCTGCGCAGCGCCGCTCAGATCCGCCGCGTGCTCGACCATACGGGCGCGCGGGGTGTCATGATCGGCCGTGCTGCGCTGGGCACGCCCTGGCTGTTCGCCCGGCTGCGCGCCGCACTGGAAGGCAGGCCGCTGCCGTTGATCGACCACCGTCTGCAGCTGAAGACGATTCAGGACCATGTGCGGGGTCTGCACGAACTCTACGGACCGGTTACCGGCCTGCGCATGGCACGCAAGCACTTCGGCTGGTATACGGCCCACCTGCCCGACGGCGATACCCTGAGGCGCACCTTCAACCGGCTGGAAGAGGTGGACGCCCAGCACGCCTTCATCGAGGCGCTGGCATCATGAGCGTGAAACCCTCCTCCCTCAGCCAGGCGGTGGAACAGGCGCTGGACGCCTATTTCGAGGCGCTGGACGGCCAGGAAGCCGCCAATCTGCACGATCTGGTCACCGGTGAAGTGGAAACTGCCCTCATCCGCTACGTGCTGCGCCGTACGGAGGGCAACCGCAGTCGTGCAGCCCGCCTGCTGGGCATCAACCGCAATACGCTGCATCGCAAGATTACCCTCTATAAGATAACCATCGATCAGGAGTCATCATGAAACCCATCCGTCGCGCTCTGATCAGCGTTTCCGACAAAAACGGCATCATCGACTTTGCCCGCGCCCTGCACGAGATGGGCGTGGAGATCCTCTCTACCGGCGGCACCCACCGCGTGCTGACAGAAGCCGGCCTGCCGGTGATCGAAGTATCCGACTACACCGGCTTTCCGGAAATGATGGACGGCCGCGTCAAGACCCTGCATCCCAAAATCCACGGCGGGCTGCTGGGCCGACGCGGCACGGACGATGAAATCATGGCCGAACATGGCATCCAGCCCATTGACATGGTGGTGGTCAACCTCTACCCCTTCGAGGCGACGGTTGCCCGCCCCGACTGCACGCTGGAAGAAGCAGTGGAGAACATTGACATCGGCGGCCCCACCATGCTGCGCTCCGCCGCTAAGAACCACAAGGATGTGGCCGTGGTCACAGACCCGGCCGACTACGACCGCGTGCTGGAAGAGATGCGGGCCAACGGCGGCGCCCTCTCCTTCGACACCCGCTTTGACCTGGCCATCAAGACCTTTGAACTCACCGCCCGCTATGACGGCGCCATTGCCAACTGGTTCGGCCGTCTGTTCAACGAAAGCGCCGAGGACCCCTTCCCGCGCACCTTCAACAGCCAGTTCGTCAAGAAGCAGGCGCTCCGCTATGGTGAAAACCCGCATCAGAAGGCCGCCTTCTATGTAGAGCGGGCACAGCAGGAGGCTTCCATCAGTTCCGCCGAACAGCTGCAGGGCAAGGCGCTCTCCTACAACAACATCGCCGATACCGACGCCGCACTGGAACTGGTCAAGACCTTCGAACAGCCCGCCTGCGTCATCGTCAAGCACGCCAACCCCTGTGGCGTGGCCGTGGACGAAAATATTCTCAAGGCTTACGACCGCGCCTTCCGCACCGACCCCACCTCCGCCTTCGGCGGCATCATTGCCTTCAACCGCCCGCTGGATGCCGACACCGCCCGCGCCATCATCGAGCGCCAGTTCGTAGAGGTGATCATCGCGCCCGAAGTGAGCGCCGAAGCGCTGGAAGTGACCTCCGCCAAGCCCAATGTGCGGATCCTGGCCTGTGGCGCGCTGAACGAACCGGTGCCGGCCTGGGACTTCAAACGGGTTACCGGCGGGCTGCTGGTGCAGGACCGGGATCTGGGCATGGTCAGTCGCGACCAGCTCAGGGTGGTGAGCAAGCGCGCACCCACCGAACAGGAAATCCATGACCTGCTGTTTGCCTGGAAGGTGGCCAAGTTTGTCAAATCCAACGCTATCGTCTATGCAAAGGACGGCATGACCATCGGCATCGGTGCCGGGCAGATGAGCCGCGTCTATTCCGCCAAAATTGCCGGCATCAAGGCCGCCGACGAAGGCCTGGAAGTACGCGGCTCGGTGATGGCTTCGGATGCCTTCTTCCCCTTCCGCGACGGCATTGACGCCGCAGCGGAAGCCGGCATCACCGCGGTCATCCATCCCGGCGGCTCCATTCGCGACGAAGAGGTTATCGCCGCCGCCGACGAACACGGCATGGCCATGGTGCTCACAGGCATGCGCCATTTCCGGCACTGAAGAACACACGGCAAGGAGTAGGGTATGAAAGTTCTGATCATCGGCGGCGGCGGGCGTGAGCACGCCCTGGCCTGGAAAGCTGCCCAGTCACCGAAAGTGGACAGGGTCTACGTGGCGCCCGGCAACGCCGGCACGGCGCTGGAGCCGAACATGGAAAACGTGGCCATTGACGCCACCGACATTGACGCGCTGGTAGCCTTTGCCCGGGACAACGGCATCGATCTCACCATCGTAGGGCCGGAGGCACCGCTGGTACTGGGCGTGGTGGATGCTTTCAACGAGGCCGGCCTCAAGTGTTTCGGTCCGACGAAAAAAGCCGCCCAGCTGGAAGGCTCCAAGGCCTTCACCAAGGACTTTCTGGCCAAATACGCCATTCCGACCGCCGACTACGCCGTCTTCACCGAAATCGATCCGGCCATCGCCTACATCCGCGAGAAAGGTGCCCCCATCGTGGTCAAGGCCGATGGTCTGGCGGCGGGCAAAGGCGTCATCCTCGCGCAGACCGAGGCCGAGGCGGAAGCCGCCGTGCGCGACATGCTGGCCGGCAACAGGTTTGGTGAAGCCGGCAGCCGCGTCGTCATTGAAGAATTCCTGACCGGCGAAGAAGCCAGCTTCATCGTCATGGCCGACGGCGAGCATGTCATCGCCATGGCCACCAGCCAGGACCACAAGGCCCGGGACGATGGCGACACCGGGCCCAATACCGGCGGCATGGGGGCCTACTCGCCTGCGCCCGTGGTCACGCCGGACATACACGCCCGCATCATGAACGAGGTCATCTGGCCCACCCTGCGCGGCATGCAGCAGGAAGGGGCGCCCTACACCGGCTTCCTCTACGCCGGTCTGATGATCGCTCCGGACGGCACGCCCAAGGTGCTGGAGTTCAATTGCCGCTTCGGAGATCCTGAAACCCAGCCGATCATGATGCGCATGCGCTCCGACCTGGTGACACTGGTCGAAGCCGCCCTGGAAGGCCGGCTCGATCAGTACGAGACCGAGTGGGACCCCCGCGCGGCGCTGGGCGTGGTCATGGCCGCGGGCGGCTATCCCGACGGCTACAGCAAGGGGGATGTCATCGAAGGTCTGGAAGATGTGGCTGACATGGCGGACGTCAAGGTCTTCCATGCAGGCACGAAACTGTCCGGAGACGGCAAGGTGCTGACCAACGGCGGTCGGGTGCTGTGCGTCACCGCACTGGGCGAGACGGTCTCCGAAGCACAGAAGCGTGCCTATGAAGCAGTGGCCCGCATTCACTGGCCGGACGAATATCACCGCAGTGACATTGGTCATCGCGCCATTGCGCGGGAAAAGGCGCAGGGCTGAACGGCCCGAAGACGTCCGCACAAGTCAGGCCGGCCCTTTGCGCCGGCCTTTTTCATGCCCGCTTTCGGCCAGCCCGAGGAGAGGAAGGATGATCCATGCGCCAGATGCCCCAGAAGCCAATCCCGCCCAGCAGCACCGGCAGCAGCAGCACGCCCAGCCATATCGGCCAGCCGTAGACCAGCGCCATGTTGCCCACCACCTGACTGAGATAGTGATAACCCAGCCCCAGCAGCACGCCCACGAAGATGCGCTGCCCCATGCTGCTCTGGCGGATGGAACCGAACACCAGCGGGAAGACGATGGTCACCATGGCAATCAGCGTCAGCGGCAGGGTCAGCTTGCGCCACAGGGCCAGCCGGTAGGGCGCCGTATCCAGCCGGTTGGCCTCAAGAAAGGCGATCTGGTGGCGCAGGTCATTGATGCCCATGTAGCGGGTGTCCACCTGCATCACGGTGAGCATCTCGGGCGCCACGGTGAGCGTCACCCACAGCTGCTTCAGGTGCTGATGATCCACCTCGAGCCGGGTACCGGGCACCGACCGGGCCCACTGCGGCGGTGTACCGGCCGCCGGCACCAGACGGTAGCGCCATGTCTCCGGCCGCTCCAGACGCCACTGCCGCTTCGCCGCGTCCCAGCGAGCCTGGCGGGCATGCACCCGGCGCATGATGCCGCGGGGCCCCATGTCGAACAGGGTGACGTCTGCCAGAGTGTGTGCATCCAGCACGCCGCGGGCATGCACCACCCGCTCGCCGTCGGGCAGCTTCTGGCGCAGCCATACGCCCTGATCGGAACCAATGGAAAAGTTGCGATGCAGCGCTTCGGCACGCATCTTCTTGGCATAGGCTTCGCTGGGCGGGCCCACATACTCGCCCACTGCCGCCATCACCAGCGCAAACAGCAGCACGCTCTTGAGCACGCCCCACCAGATGCGGGCCACCGACCAGCCTGCAGCCCGCAGAATGGTCAGTTCACTGCGGGACGCCAGCGCCCCCAGCCCCATGAGCGTGCCGATCAGCAGCGCCACGGGAAAAACCTCATAACCATACACCGGCAGCTTGAGCAGGGTGTAGAGCACCCCTTTCTCCAGCGTGTAGCTGTCGTTGAGCTTGCCCAGCTGGATGCTCAGCTCCACGAACCCCAGCACCACCAGCAGCACCGCCAGCACCACCAGCGTGTGCATGATGGCCACCCGGCCCAGATAGCGCTCGATCAGCAGCCAGCGCATCATCGCCGCCGCCCCCATTGCCACAGCACTGCGATGAGCGCCAGTGGCAGCATCCACATGGCAATCACCCAGCGACCGTCACCATGGTGTACCCGGTCCTGAAACAGCGTCATCAGCTGAAAGTAGAGCGCATAGATCAGCAGTGCGTAGAAGACGCGGGCAAAGCGCCCTTCCCGCGGGCGGGTGCGGCTGGCCACCAACCCCAGCAGCGCCATGGCTGCCACCGTCAGGGGGGCGGTCAGCTTCTGATGCAGCAGCGCCTGCGCCGGCGGTGCCGGATTCTTCCACAGTTGCGGCAGGGTCAGCTCCCGGTCGCTGTGCCGCGGCATGCGTACCGACAGCTGGGGGATGAAGCCTTCAAAACGTTCAAAGTGGCGCAGCGTCGTGGTACCGTCAGCCTCCCGGCTCATGGCCCAGGCATCATCCAGCTGCACCGCCACCCGCTCGCCACGGGTCACCAGCCGTCCCTGCGGGGCGGAGACGACAAGCTCCTGTGTCCTGAGCGGATAACGCAGCCACACTTTTTGCATCTGCCCATCCGGCGTCAGCTGCGCGGCATAGAAGACGCCTGCTTCGCCCAGCGGATTAAAGCGTCCCGGGCGTACGGCGGCAAAGGGCGCCGTGGCCTTGGCCTGCACCAGCGACAGGCGCGCCTGCTGGGTGCTCACAGGCGCCAGCCAGCCGTCATTGAACAGTGTCAGCGCGGCGATCGGCAGGGCGAACAGCAGCACCCGCCGGCGAAAGGCATCCAGCCCCACGCCACAGCTGTGCCAGACCACCATCTCCTGATCCTGATACCAGCGCCCGAAGGTGAGCAGCACCCCGAGCAGCACGGTCACCGGCAGGACCACTTCCAGTGCGGGCGGCAGCCGGTAGAGCAACTGAAGTCCCAAAAGTGACGGCGGAAGACCGCCCTGCACCGCCATCTGCAGCAGCTGTCCCACCTGGGTGCCGAAGATGATC
>JALVTA010000042.1 GCA_027036095.1 Thiotrichales bacterium
CACGTATTCGATGACGATGTGCTTCTTGTGGCTGGAGGCCTCCACATAACGGTGCAGCGCCGGCATCAGCACTTCCAGCGGGTATTTCTGGTTGATGGGCACCAGCTCGTCCCGCAGGGCGTTGTTGGGTGCGTGCAGGCTCACCGCCAGGCAGGCATCCAGCTCGCGGCTCATCTTGTCGATGGCGGGCACCACACCGGCCGTGGAGATGGTCACCCGCCGCTTGGACAGTCCGTAGGCGTTGTCGTCCATGAGGATGCGTGCGGCGGGAAATACATGGGTCACGTTGAGCAGGGGCTCGCCCATGCCCATGAAGACCACATTGGTGATCTTGCGGTTGCGCTTGGGGTCGGCATCCAGCGCCTTGGTGGCGACCCACATCTGGGAGATGATCTCCCAGTTCTCCAGATTGCGGTTGAAACCCTGCTTGCCCGTGGCGCAGAAACTGCAGTCCAGCGCACAGCCTACCTGCGAGGAGATGCACAGGGTGCCCCGGTCCTTCTCGGGGATGAAGACGGTCTCAACAAAATTATGCTGATCCACCTCCAGCAGCCACTTGATGGTGCCGTCGGCGGACTTCTGCTCCGCCACGATGCGCGGCGTGCGGATGCGGGCGATCTGCTTGAGCTTCTCCCGCAGCGCCTTGGAGATGTCGGTCATGGCGTCGAAGTCCGCCACGCCACGCTGGTGGATCCATTTCATCACCTGCACGGCACGGTAGGGCTTCTCGCCCAGCTCGGCGAAGAAGGCTTCCAGCGCCGGGCGATCCATGCCCAGCAGATCGACGCGTGCCTCAGCCACGGGGATGCAGCTCCATGCCGGCGAAGAACCAGGCGATCTCGCGCACGGCGCTGGCCGGCGAATCCGAACCGTGCACGCTGTTGCGCTCCATGCTTTCGGCCAGATCGTGACGCAGCTGGCCCGGCTCACCCTGCGCCGGGTCGGTGGGACCCATCAGCGCACGCCAGCGGGCAATGGCGTCATCGCCGGAGAGCACCATCACCACACTGGGACCGGCGGTCATGTTGGTCAGCAGCGTCTCCCAGAAGGGCTTGCCTTCGTGCTCGGCGTAGAAGCCCGCCGCCTCGCGCCGGCTCATGTGCACCATTTTCATGGCCTCAATATGCAAATCAGCCGCTTCGATGCGGCTGATAATGGTTCCGATCAGATCGCGCGCCACCGCGTCCGGCTTGATAATGGCAAAAGTTCGTTCCACGCGTGGTCCATCCGTTGAAAAACTGCGGCTATTCTATCAGATACTGAATGACTCGCCGCAGCCGCAGCTGTCCTTGACGTTGGGGTTGTTGAACTGGAACCCTTCGTTGAGCAGGTTCTCCTTCACATAATCCAGCGTCATGCCGTCGATGAACTCCAGATCCTTGCGGCTGACCACCACTTTGGCGCCGTGGCTTTCGAACACCTCGTCATCCGGCCCCACCTCGTCGGCGTAGTCCACCACGTAGCTGTAACCGGCACAGCCGGACTTCTTCACGCCCACGCGCATGCCGACGCCACGGCCCCGTTTGGCCAGCATCTGCCTGACCCGCTCCGCCGCCGATTCCGTCAGTGTCACTGCCATCAGTATGCCACCTCCCGCGAAAAGGTCACCTCGACCGGCCCGCCCAGCTGACGGGCGTCGAGCAACTGTTGAAGAGTAATGCTGTCCAGATAGCTCTCAATACGCTCGCTCAGATCGTTCCACAACTGGTGGGAGAGACACTCCTGCCCGTTGTGGCAGTCACGTCCGCCGCCGCAGTAACGGGCGTCCAGCACCTCGTCTACCGCGTGGATGATCTGCGCTACGGTAATCTCATCCGCCGGACGGGCCAGCGTGTAGCCGCCACCCGGCCCGCGCAGGCTGGAGACCAGTCCCGCCTTGCGCAGCTTGGCGAAGATCTGCTCCAGATAGGACAGGGAAATGCCCTGGCGTCTGGAAATCTCGTTGAGGGTCACCCGCTCGCCTTCCGGCTGCAGCGCCATGTCCAGCATGGCAGTGACCGCATAGCGTCCTCGTGAGGTCAGTTTCATAATGTCACCCGCGTGTTGATATGTCTATTTCCGACTGTTTTTGTCGGAAATATATCACATCTTGTCCGGGGCGTCATCCAGTGCGGCTTCGTCCAGCGGCGGCAGCGGGCAGTTGTCTTCCACACGCCCGCCCAGCTTCTCCACTGCCTCCTCCAGCGCGCGGATCTTGCAGTCCTGCGCGTGGATGTGCTCCAGCAGGCTGTAGATGGCATTTTCCACCGGGTCCGGCAGGTCGGGGGTGATGCCATAGGCATCGAAGCCCAGTGCCTCGGCCTTTTTGCGCTTTTCCGCCTGCTCGGCCTTGGCCCGCTTGACCAGGTGACCGGGCACGCCCACGACGGTCTCACCCGCCGGCACGTCCCGCACCACCACGGCGTTAGCGCCGATACGTGCGTTCTCACCCACTTCAATGGGGCCGAGCACCTTGGCGCCGGCGCCCACCACCACGCCGTTGCGCAGCGTAGGGTGGCGCTTGCCCGGCTGCCAGCTGGTGCCGCCCAGGGTCACGCCGTGATAGAGGGTGACATCATCGCCGATTTCCGCCGTCTCGCCGATGACCACGCCCATGCCGTGGTCGATGAAGAAGCGGCGGCCGAT
>JALVTA010000043.1 GCA_027036095.1 Thiotrichales bacterium
TGAGCACATAGTCCACGCCCTGCGCCGCCAGCGCCGCGACCTTTTCGCGCAGGTTCATCAGCCGCACCGGCGCCTTCTCCGGCGCAAAGAACTCCACCGGATGAGGTTCGAACAGCATCACCACCGTGGGCAGGCCGAGACGCGCGCCCGCCTCGTTCAGACGCGCCAGCACCTGCTGGTGACCCCGGTGCACGCCGTCGAAGTTGCCGATGGTCACCACGCTGCCGCCCGCCAGCGGCGCGCAGGCGCGATGATCCAGATTGTGCAGACCGCGGATCAGATGCATCTAGGGACGCCTCCAGTGCAGATGGTGCGGCCGCAGGCCCGCCAGCCACAGCACGGCGCCGTAGAGCACCGCCGCGCCGGTTACCAGTCCGGCCAGCCACAGCACCCGGCTACCGGCGCCCGCCGCCAGCCAGTCATCCAGCGGCGGGGTCAGCGCCACGAGCAGCGCCACCATGGCCGCCTGCGCCAGCAGCCCGCGCAGCAGCAGTCCGCGCCAGCCCGCCAGCGGCGCATAGTGGCCGCCGCGTACGCTCAGGTGCCAGTAGAGCAACCCCGCATTGACGAAGGCGGACAGGCTGGTGGCCAGCGCCAGCCCGGCATGGGCCAGCGGCCAGATGAGGATCAGGTTCAGCACCGTATTGGCCACCAGCGCGATGACCGCGATGCGCACCGGCGTCTTCATGTCCTTGAGGGCATAGAAGGCCGGAGCCAGCACCTTGACCAGAATGAAGCCCACCAGCCCCAGCGAGTAGGCCATCAGGCTGCGTGCCGACTGGGCTACGTCTGTGTCGGTGAAGGCCCCGTAGTGGAACAGCGTGGTCAGCAGCGGCCCGGCCAGCAGCATCAGCCCCAGCATGGCCGGCACGCCGATCAGCCAGATCAGCCGCAGCGCCAGGTCGATGTCCTGCCGGTAGCCGGCCGCATCGCCCCGGGCCGCCTTGCGGCTCAGCCCCGGCAGGGCCACGGTCGCCAGCGCGATGCCGAACACCCCCAGCGGAAACTCCATCAGCCGGTCGGAGTAGTAGAGCCAGGAGACCGAACCGGTCACCAGAAAGGAGGCCAGCACCGTGTCGATGAGCAGGTTGATCTGCGCCACCGACACCCCGAACAGTGCCGGCAGCATCAGCCGCTTGACTTCGGCCACGCCCGGGTCATCTATGGGCCGGGGGCGCGGCAGCAGCCCCAGCCGCCACAGAAAGGGCAGGTGGAAGGCCAGCTGCATCACCCCCGCCAGCAGCACGCCCCACGCCAGCGCCAGCACCGGCGGGTCGAACCATGGCGAGAGCACCACGGCGGCGAAGATGAGGGTGAGGTTGAGCAGCACCGGCGTGAACGCCGGCACGGCGAAGCGATCCCAGGTATTGAGCAGCGCGGACGAGAGCGCCACCAGCGAGATGAACAGCAGATAGGGGAAGGTAAGCCGCAGCATCTCGGCGGTGAGGCGGAACTTCTCCGGCTCGGCGTGGAACCCCGGTGCGAACAGCCAGGTAACCGCGCCGGAAAAGAGCACGCCCGCCCCCACCACCGCCAGCAGCGCCAGCAGCAGCCGCCAGCTGACCGCATCCACCAGATGGCGCACCCGCTCGATGCCGTGCTTTTCGCGCGCCTCCGCCAGTACCGGCACGAACGCCTGCGAAAAGGCGCCTTCGGCGAACAGACGGCGGAAGAAGTTGGGAATCTTGAAGGCGACGAAGAAGGCGTCCGCCCCCATGCTGGCGCCAAAGTAGCGGGCAATGACCATGTCGCGCACGAAACCCAGCACGCGCGAGAACAGGGTCATGCTGCTGACGGTGAACAGGTTCTTCAGCATAGGGCTTCAGTATAAGGGCTGGCCGCCCCGCAAATGAAAAGGCCGGGACAAGCCCGGCCTCGAAGCATCCGACGCAAGCGCCCTCAGGCGGACGGCGCCAGTTTCTTCAGCTGCGCGTTCAGGCGACGCTTCAGGCGCGCGGCGGTGTTCTTCTTGATCACCCCCTTGCGGGCCACGCTGTCCAGCTTGGACTGGGCCAGACGGAAAGCGGCCATGCCGCCTTCGTAGTCGCCGGCCGCGATGCAGGCGCGAACCTTCTTCACCAGCGTGCGGGCCGCACCCTTGTGCATGCGGTTGCGCAGACGACGCTTGACTGCCTGACGTGCGCGCTTCTTAGCAGATTTGATGTTTGCCATGTGTTACTCCAAAAAATCCTGTCCGTTTGAAAATCGGCCAACGTCGCCACTTTCAAAGGTCTGAGAGGAACGCAGTATTTTGCACATTTTGGCGGCGCTGTAAACCGCCCGACCCTCAAAACCGCGGACGCGCCCTATCGGAAAACCACACCCGGCGGAAACCGTGGAACGAAGACTCAGGAGCCGACCCCACCGCACCCCGCGCCGACCGCGGCCGAAAGAGCAGCCCGGCATCAGGCGTTCTTTCTGACGGGGTCTCCCCCGTTTTTACCCATCTCCGATCCAACCGCGCCGGCAAACGCCCGAAAACCGCCCGAAATCCCGCGGCAGACGGGGCCTCCCCCATTTTTGCAGACCGGCTGCCGAACGCGGACGGGAAACGGCGGAAAAAGGGGCCGCAGACAGGCCAAAACCGGCTCAATGAGCGAACGACACGGGGCCTCCCCCGGTTT
>JALVTA010000044.1 GCA_027036095.1 Thiotrichales bacterium
GGCCGGTGGCGGCGTGAGCATGCGCGCCTTGGACTTGCCGAAAGAGAAGGGGCTGTTCTTGCCGCCCACGCCGCCACCGGCCATGCCACGCATGGCCCACAGCCAAACAGCGATCAGCAGCAGCATGGGGAACCAGGAAATGAAGATCTGCATCAGCAGGCTCTGCTGCTCCGGCGGACGCGCCACCACCCGCACGTTGTTGTCCAGCAGATCGCCCATCAGCCCGGGATCCCCCGGGTTGTAGGTGGCGAAGCTGCTGCCATCGGCGTAGATGCCACGGATGCGGTTGCCCTGAATCTCCACCTGCTTGACCTTGCCGGCACGCACATCCTGAATGAACTGGGTATAGTCCAGCTGGTGGCTCATGGTCATCTTCTGGCTGCCGAAGTGGTTGAACACCGTCAGCAGCACCACGATCAGTACCGTCCAGATGACCAGGTTCTTGATCAGGTCGCCGTTGTCGTTGGGATTGGGTTTGTTTGCCATATGAGATCAGCTATTTTTCTTCTCGGATCGTTAACTTTACTCTATCCCGCCCGGGAATGCCACACCATGATAAGTTTTTCTAACAGGTCATAAATCTTTCTTATCTCTGGCCAGCAGGTAGACTTCCCGGCTGCGGGGACGGGAAGCCTTCGGCTTGCGGGTCACCACTTTGCCGTAGCGTGTGCGCAGCCCTCTGAGCAGCTCGTCGAAGCCCTCGCCCTGAAACACCTTCATCAGCAGATCGCCCCCGGGCTTGAGCGCCTGATCGGCGAAATCCACCGCCAGTTCCGCCAGATACATGGCACGCGGAATGTCCACCGCCTTGTTGCCGCTCATGTTGGGCGCCATATCGGACATGACCAGATCCACCGGTCGCCCTCCCAGTGCATCCAGCAGTGCCTGATAGACCTCATCCTCACGGAAATCCCCCTGAATGAAGGTCACGCCCGCAAAGGGCTCCACCGGCAGGATGTCCAGCGCGTAGACATGCCCCTTCTCGCCGATGCGCTGCGTCGCCCACTGGGACCAGCCACCCGGTGCCGCCCCCAGATCGACTACCGTCATGCCCGGCCGGAACAGGCGGTCCTTCTCGTCGATCTCCTGCAGCTTGTAGACCGCGCGGGAGCGCCAGCCCTCCCGCTGGGCCTTCTGCACATAGAAATCGTCGAAGTGCTCCTTCAGCCAACGTTTGGAAGATTTGCTGCGCGCCATAGGCCGTACAATATGTCGTCAGTCACAGAGAGGAAGATTATATGGCCCTGACCATCAACCAGAAGAAATTCCTGCGCGGGCTCGCGCACCACCTGAATCCGGTCATTCTCGTCGGCAGCAAGGGCATCACCGAAGGCCTGCTGGCGGAGCTGGACAGCACCCTCAGCCACCACGAGCTGGTCAAGGTGAAGATCAATGCCGGCGACCGGGACGAGCGCAAGGCCGCCATCGACGAAATGGTCGCCGCCACAGGCGCCGAACTGGTACAGACCATCGGCAAGGTCTGCGTGCTCTACCGCCCCAACCCCGACAAAAAGCCCGCAGACCGCATCCAGCTGCCGAAAAACTGAGCGCGCCGCCGGCGCGCTGGCCGGGCATCCTGCAAAAATGGGGGAGGCCCCGTGCAAGAGCCGGTTCCGGGAGAGAAAGGCCGTATGCGGAATAACGAATGTACCGCGGGACTCGATGGGACGGCAAGCCCGCGTGCTCAGGCGTGAACGCCCGGCGCGCCTCTCCGAACAGGAAAGCGCACCGGCGCGGCTACACCAGCTGGGACAGTCCGCGCTCCAGATCGGCCTGAATGTCTTCGATATTCTCAAGCCCCACTGATACACGCAGCAACCCGTCAGTGATGCCCGCCGCCTCGCGTACTTCGGGCTCCACCCGGCTGTGGGTGGTCGTGGCCGGGTGGGTGATCAGCGTCTTGGTGTCGCCCAGATTGGCGGTAATGTGAATCATGCGTACGCTGTCGACCACCTTCCAGGCCGCCTCCCGCCCGCCGCGGACATGGAAGCTCACCAGCCCACCGCCGCTTTTCTGCTGCCGCATGGCCAGCGCATGCTGCGGATGGGACGGCAGGCCCGGATAGAAGACCCGCTCCACCGCCGGATGGGCCTCGAGCCACTGCGCCAGCGCCAGTGCGTTGTCCGAATGGGCCTTCATGCGCACGTGCAGGGTCTCCAGGCCCTTGAAGAACACCCAGGCGTTAAATGGGCTCATGCTCGGACCACAGGTGCGCAGAAAGCCGCGCACATGCTCCTCGATGAGCGCCTCGGGCCCCACCACGGCGCCGCCAACGCAGCGGCCCTGCCCGTCAAGAAACTTGGTGGCCGAATGGATCACGAAGTCGGCGCCCAGTTTGAGCGGCTGCTGCAGCGCCGGCGTGCAGAAGGCATTGTCCACCACCAGCCAGCACCCGTGGGCGTGGGCCAGCTCCGCCAGTCGGGCGATGTCGGCCACCTCGGTCATGGGGTTGGAGGGTGTCTCCAGAAACAGCAGTTTCGTCTGCGGCGTGATGGTCGCTTCCCACGCCTCATGGTCCGTCAGCGGCACATAGTCGGTGCCGATGCCCAGTTTGCCGAGATATTTTGAGAACAGCACCTTGGTGGTACCGAAAATGCT
>JALVTA010000045.1 GCA_027036095.1 Thiotrichales bacterium
TCCATGTGCAGCCGCTGGTGGACACCCAGAGCGGCGAAATCGCCGCCTTCGAAGTGCTCGGCCGGCTGAAAAACGGCGATCAGACCCTCAGCGCCGGCATCTTCATCGACCGACTCATCGAGCTGGGGCTGATCGAACGCTTCGACAGCCTGATTCTTGAAGCCATCTGCGCCGAAGCCGACCAGCTGTCCCAGCTGACCGACACCGTCTTCATCAACTGCTCGCCCGCCTCCCTGCGCAGCAACGCCTATCTGGAACGGCTGCGGCAGGCCTGCGACGGCCCGCTCAAGGCTCTCAACATCGTGGTGGAACTGACCGAGCAGACCATGCTCGAACAGCCCCGCATGGTCATCGACCTGCACCGGCAGGCCGGCCTCAACTTCGCCATCGACGACTTCGGCACCGGCTACTCCTCGCTGCGCTCCGTGGTGGAACTGGCGGAAGACGGCGCCGTGCGCTATCTCAAGATCGACGGCAGCCTCACCCAGCAGGTGACCCGCAGCGGCGCCATCCGCCGCCTGTTCCAGGTCATCCACCGCATGGCCGACGACCTGCGCCTGAAGACCGTCGCCGAATTCATCGAAGACCAGGACACACTCTCCTTCCTGCGAGACGAGCGCATCGACTACGGCCAGGGCTTCTTCCTCGGCAAGCCCATGCCCGTGCGCGCCTGGCTGGTGCAGAAGCTCTACCAGGTGGAGTGACCGCCGACACGACCCCCTTTACGGCCATTCGGGCCGCCTTCCGCCCGAATTTTTCGGCGCGGGCAGAATGCCACCCCGCAAAAACGGGGGAGACCCCGTTTCTCCCACCCCCTTCCCGATACGGAACAGTGCCGCCTGCCTCCCCCTCCATGCCAACCCAGGCCTGTTTAGGCTGAACGGGCGTGAAACGGACGGAAAAGACGGTGTGTGAACGCGGGGCCGGAAAACGTGCCTGCCAAATACGGGGAGGCCCCGTCTCAATCCTTGGCGAAACGCTTCATGTGCCGGTCAAGCCAGATGACCCGATTGGCGTAGGCCTGCAGATCAGGCGAAATGCTGTCGGAAAAGCCGGCCAGCCACACCTCCTTGTGCTGCACCTCACGGGCAAAGGCAATGGCATCCTCGAAGTCGCCATCACCGGTGGAGAGCACCAGCCGGTCATACTGGTCCTGCGCCGCCAGCCGCACGATGAGCGTGGCAATGCCCACATCCACGCCTTTCTGCACCGTGCGGTCGAAGGTATGGCCGCAACTGGGGCAGGTTACCTGCATGGACTTGAGCGCGTAGAGCTTCACCCGCATCTGCGGCCCGTAGGGCGGCGCCTTCTTCAGCCAAGTGTGAAAATGATCCTGCGCCTCGGAAGGCGGGTTGGGCGTGGAGTTGAGATAGTAGGCATCGTAGAAGGGTGCACCGCTCTCTTCCTCGAGAAAACGGCGCAGCCTGAGGTAGTCAAAACGGCCGGGGGCCGCCTTCATCAGGTAGCTGCCATCCACGATCCAGATGACGCGCATGTCACTCATGGCGGCCCGCCTCCGGCGGCAGCCCCTCGGCGTCCCGACGCCAGACCACCTCGCCCTCCACGATCACCGTATCATTGGCGGCACCCTGAGCACGCACATTGCTCAGCCAGCGCGCCGCCAGCCGGTGGCGCACGCCCGGCAGCAGCAGCGCCAGCCCCAGCACATCGGTGATGAACCCGGGGATCAGCAGCAGCATGCCCCCCAGCAGGATCAGCCCGCCTTCCAGCATGGCATGCTCCGGCACCAGGCCCTGCGCCAGCTGCACCTGCAGCCGCTGCAGGGTCATCAGCCCCTGCTGTCGCATCAGCCAGGCGCCGACCAGCGCAGTGAGAAGCACCAGCGCGATGGTGGGCAGTGCACCGATGAGGCCGCCCACCTGTATGAGAAAGAACAGCTCGACTGCCGGCACCAGCAGAAGGGCAAGAAAAATCCAGCGGAACATGATCACTCCTTGACAGGGCGCCGGGCGCCAATTGAAGACACTGTCATTGTAATGTTTTTGCGCCAGCGGGGGCACGGGCATTAGAATGAACGTTCGTTCCAATGGAGATTGACACATGCGCACGCTGCTGCTGATCCTGCTGCTGACCCTGGCGGGCACCGCCCGGGCCGAAACGCCCCGCTGGTATGTGGTGCTGTTCACCGTGGACGGCTGCCACTTCTGCGAGATGATGCGCGAGCGGGTCATCAAACCCATGATCGCCACCGGCGAGCTGCCCTCGCAGCAGTTCTACGAGATCAACATGACCGACAAGGGGGAATGGTTCTACTTCGACCCCATGGACACCTACCTGCAGAAGCGGGATCTGTACAGGAAATATGACCTGGGCCTGTTCCCCACCACGGTCATCCTCAATAGTCGGGCGGCGCTGATCAGACCCAAGCTGGTGGGCATCACCACACCGGAAAAGTTTCAGCAGCAGCTTACCGACGCGTTGAAAAAGCTGGAGGCCGCTCCATGATCCTGACTACCTTCGCCGATCAGGACGCCACCGGCCGCCGGGTGCTCAACGCCGCGCTGCGGCTGTTCGTGGAAAAGGGCTACTTCAACACCAGCGTGGCCGACATCGTGCGCGCCTCCGGAGT
>JALVTA010000046.1 GCA_027036095.1 Thiotrichales bacterium
CCCGTACACCGCTCGCCCCAGCATGACCCCGTCCAACGGGGTCTCCCCCATTTTTGCAGGGTGCGCTTCCAGCCGCCCGGCGGCGTGGGCGAAATCTGCCGCCTGCAGGCAGTTTTCGGCCGTTTTCCGGCTCGGAGACGGGGTCTCCCCCATTTTTGCCAGATGCCGCGCTGCCGCGCTCAGGTCGGTCAGCCCGCCGTTGAGAATGATGGGGATCTGAGGGTGTTTCTGCTTGAGTGCGTGCACCCAGTCATATTTCAGCGGCGGAATCTCCCGGTTTTCCTTCGGACTGAGTCCCTGCAGCCAGGCCTTGCGGGCGTGAATGACCAGCTCGTCCACGCCGGCGTCGATCTGGGCGGCGCAGAAGGCTTCGAACTGCTCGAAGCTGTCCATGTCGTCAATGCCGATGCGGGTCTTGACGGTGACGGGAATGTCCACGGCCCGCTTCATGGCGCGCACGCTCTCGGCCACCAGAGCGGGATGGGCCATCAGGCAGGCGCCGATCATGTTGTTCTGCACCCGATCCGATGGACAGCCCACATTGAGGTTGATGGCCGCATAGCCCCACTGCCGCCCCAGCTCGGCGCAGCGGGCCAGCGCGTCCGGCTCGCCCCCGCCCAGCTGCAGAATGACCGGCTCGTCACCACCATGACCGAGAAAGCGTTCCGGATCCCTGCCGTAGAGAATGGCGCCTGTGGTCACCATTTCCGAATAGAGCACGGCATGGCGGCTCATGCGCCGGTGAAAGTAGCGGCAGTGGCGGTCGGTCCAGTCGAGCATGGGCGCAACGGAAAAACGACCGGACGGATTGTTCGGTTGAAAAGTCATGCGGGGAATTATAAGCGGGGAAGGAAGGTGGCGTCCCGTAGGGGAGTCGAACCCCTGTTACCGCCGTGAAAGGGCGGTGTCCTAGGCCTCTAGACGAACGGGACGCTTTGGAGTTGGTGGAGCCGACCGGGATCGAACCGGTGACCTCTACAATGCCATTGTAGCGCTCTCCCAGCTGAGCTACGGCCCCACCGTGGAAGACGGCGCGTATTTTATACCACGCCGTGGGGATTGCAACCCCCTTTTTGAAATTTTTATGCACCGGCCTTGCGCGCCTCAATGAAGGCCAGCGCCCGGTCAAGACGCGCCAGAACCTTATCCCGTCCCAGCAGGGCTGCCACCGCGTCAATGGAGGGTGACTGTCCCTGCCCGGTGATGGCGACCCGCAGCGGCATGCCCACCTTGCCCATGCCCACCTCCAGTTCTGCAGCAGTGGCCTGAATGACTTCATGAATGGCCTCGGCCGTCCAGCTCTCCAGTGCGGCGAGCTTCTCCCGCAGATGCCGCAGTGGCGCTTCGGCCACCGGGCGCAGGTACTTTTTGGCCGCGGCTTCGTCGAACTGATCGAAGTCCCGGTAGAAATAGACCGCCTGATCGGCCATTTCCACCAGCGTGCGGCTGCGCTCCTTGAGCAGCTCGGCCACCTGGGCCAGCTCCGGCCCCCGGCTCAGGTCGCAGCCGCGCTGCTCCATGAAGGGCGCCAGATGGCGGGCCAGATGGGCGCCGCTGCTGCGCTGGATATGCTGCTGGTTGACCCACAGGCACTTTTCCGGGTTGAAGGTGGACGGCGCGTTATTGACCGCCTCCAGCGAGAACAGCTCGATCATTTCGTCGAGGGTGAAGATCTCCTGATCGCCATGGGACCAGCCGAGCCGCACCAGATAGTTGAGCAGCGCCTCCGGCAGATACCCTTCCTCCTTGTACTGCAGCACACTGACTGCACCATGCCGCTTGGACAGACGGCTGCCGTCCTCGCCCAGCACCATGGGAATGTGGGCGTACTGGGGAATGGGCGCGCCCAGCGCCTTGAGGATGTTGATCTGCCGCGGCGTGTTGTTGAGGTGATCATCTCCACGGATGACATGAGTGATGCCCATGTCCCAGTCGTCCACCACCACGGTCAGGTTGTAGGTGGGCATGCCGTCGGAACGGGCGATGATCAGATCGTCCAGCTCGCTGTTCTGAATGACCACCCTGCCCTTGACCAGATCGTCGATGACCACCTCACCTTCCAGCGGGTTCTTGAAACGGACTACGGGATCGACCCCTTCCGGCGGCGTGCCGATGAAATCCCGGTAGCGACCATCGTAGCGGGGCTTTTCGCCACGGGCCTTCTGCTCCTCGCGCAGCTGGTCCAGCTCCTCCTTGGTGGCGTAGCAGTAATAGGCGTGCCCGCTGTCGAGCAGCTGCTGGATCACCTCCTGATAGCGGGCCAGCCTGTGGGTCTGATAGAAAGGGCCTTCGTCATAGTCCAGCCCGAGCCAGCTCATGCCCTCCAGAATGGCGTTGACAGATTCCTCCGTAGAGCGCGCCCGGTCAGTGTCCTCAATGCGCAGCACGAACCTGCCGCCGTTACGGCGGGCATACAGCCAGGAAAACAGCGCCGTGCGCACACCGCCGATGTGCAGATAGCCCGTGGGGCTGGGGGCGAAACGGGTTTTGATCATGCGAACTTGCTCCTTATGTTCTCAATGGCCACGCGCATCAGCCAGCCGGTAATCAAACCGGCTAATAATACCATGCCGCCCA
>JALVTA010000047.1 GCA_027036095.1 Thiotrichales bacterium
GGAAATCACCCAGAAACCGGACGGCAGCATCGTCTCCGTCAAGGTGCTCAACTGCAACAAGGCGGCGGACAAGCCTTTCCGCATCGCCGCCGAGCGGGCGGTCTGGCGCACCGGCACGCTGCCGCCGCCGCCGGAGAAGGACCTGTTCGAACCGACCATCCGATTCGTATTCAAGCCCTGAGGTGGAAAGATGAGACTGATTGCCCTGCTCTGGCTGACGCTTGCTGCCCTGACCGCCCGTGCCGAGCTGACCGTGGAGATCAGTGACGCGCAGGAGAATGCCGCGCCGGTGGCCATCATCCCCTTTGAAGGGGAGGCACTGGCGCCGGAGAAGGTCTCCGATGTGGTCGGCTTCGACCTGCGCCGCAGCGGACGCTTCCGTCCGCTGCCGAAGGACGATCTGCCGGAGCTGCCGCTGGAGGTGGGCGACATCCACTATGAGGACTGGCGCGACACCGGCTCCGACGTGCTGCTGATGGGACGGGTGGACCACAATCCGGACGGCAGCTGGACGGTAACCGCCACACTGGTGGACCTGCTGCGCCGCGAGGTCATGTTTACCCAGAAATGGGCAGGCGTCTCCGGCCGGCAGCTGCGTCGGGTGGGCCACCAGCTGGCCGACCGCATGTTCGAGGCCATGACCGGCATTCGCGGTGCCTTCGACACCCGCATTGCCTATGTGCTGGTGCAGACCGTAGGCGGGCGCAAGCGCTACACCCTCAATGTGGCCGACTCCGACGGTCACAACGAGCGGGCGGTGCTGCGTTCATGGGAGCCAATCACCTCGCCGGACTGGTCGCCGGACGGGCGCAAACTGGCCTACGTCTCCTTCGAGAACGGTCGCTCCGAGGTCTACATTCAGGACCTCTACACCGGCAGGCGGGAGAGGGTGGCCGCCTTCAAGGGCATCAACAGCGCACCGGCCTGGTCACCGGACGGACGCAAGCTGGCCCTGACCCTCTCCAAGGCTGGCAGCGCCGACCTGTATCTGCTGGATCTCAAGACCCGCAAGCTGCGCCGGCTGACGCGGCACTGGGCCATTGAGACCGAAGCCAGCTGGGCGCCGGACGGCAAGACGCTCTACTTCACCTCCGACCGGCGCGGTCAGCCGCAGATCTTCCGTATGAATCTGGCCACCGGCGAGGTAGAGCGGGTCACCTACGAGGGCACCTACAACGCCAGTCCGGCCGTCTCGCCGGATGGCCACTGGCTCGCCATGGTGGATGCCTCGCCCGGACAGGGCTACCATATCGCCTTGCAGGATCTGAAAACGGGCGACTTCCGCATCCTCACCGACACCTTTCTGGATGAGTCGCCCAGTTTCGCCCCCAATGGCGAGATGATCCTCTATGCCATGAACCGCAACGGCCGGGGCGAGCTGGCGGTGGTGCCGGTGGAAGGGGGCATCTCCCAGTATCTCAAGGTGCCGGATGGTGAGGTGAAGGAGCCTGACTGGGGGCCGTATCGCAAATGAGGAGACCGAACATGAAACGCATCATGCTGGCAGGAACCGTCACCCTGATGCTGGCCGGCTGTGCCGGGCAGCAGACCAAACCCGACCAGAGCGGCGCCACGCCGGTGGAGCCGGTGACCGAAGCGGAAAAGCAGGCCGGCGAGCACGGTGGCCTGCCGGTGACCAGCGGCAACCGCGGTGGTGTGGAGGTCATTCCCATCGACCAGCAGGGTGAAGGCGGCGCCGAAGGGGTCGAGGGGCTGCGTCCGGGCGAGGCTCAGGCGGGCGAGACACAGCAGAACGCGGCGCTGGCCTACCCGCCCGTAGTCTATTTCGACACCGATTCCGATGTGGTCAGCGAAGAGGGGCGCCAGGTACTCAAATACTATGCCGACAAGCTGCTGGCCCAGCCGGAGGTCAAGGTGCGGCTGGAAGGACATACTGATGAGCGGGGCACGCCGGATTACAACCTGGCGCTGGGTGAGCGGCGTGCGAAGGCAGTTAAAGAGGTTCTGGAGCTCTACGGCGTGCCGGCCGAGCGCATCGAGGTGATCAGCTATGGTGAGGAGCGTCCCGCCGTGCCCGGGCACAATGAGGCCGCCTGGAGCAAGAACCGTCGCGTTGAACTGGTGTTCATCAAATGACCATGAGGCATGGACAGGCGTGGCTACTGACCGGCGCACTGCTCGCCGTTTCGGCGGGTGCGCAGGCGGCGGCGAAAGTGGAGGTGATCGGGGACACCAGCGCGCTGGAAAAGCGAGTCAGCCGGCTTGAGCGCATGCTGGAAAACCCGGTGCTGCTGCAGCTGAGCGACCGGCTGGCGGAACAGCAGAAGGAGATCCAGCAGTTGCAGGACCGGCTGGACCGTCTGCAATACCGCCTGAAACAGCAGGATCGCCAGCACCGCCAGCGCATCGAAGGGCTGGAGACCCGCATTGCCCAGTTGGAAGCGCAGCTCAAGGCACAGGCACAGCCGGCACCGACTGATGCGCCATCCGGTGGTGTGGAGACACCGGCTGGTGGCGGCAAGAGCGGCGCGCTGCGCACCGATGAGCTGGGCGCAGGTTCCAGTGCAAGCGGACAGCAGAAGGCCAGGGCCGAGGCCGGGAAGCTGCACCGGCCCACTGCGGGGGAACTCAAACTGTATGACGAAGGCATGACCCTGCTCAAAAAGTCCGCCTACAGGCAGGCGGCAGCGAAGCTGGATGCCTTTTGCAAAAAATATCCCGAGTCCGAGCTGGCCCCCAACGCCGCCTACTGGGCCGGAGAGGCTTACATGGTGCAGCTGGCCTTTGACAAGGCGTGGCAGCGTTTCAAGCGGGTCATCGACCGCTATCCCCACAGCAACAAGTACGGCGACAGCCTGCTGCGCGGTTCGGACGCCCTGGGCAAACTTGGCAAGAAGAAAGAGGCCATTGCCCTGCTTGAGCGATTGCTGGCGGACAAGACGCTGCCCGAATCTTTGAAGGCGCGGGCGAAAAAACGGCTGGCAAAAGTGAAGGGGGGCCAATGAGCCGCCCGGCCGTGGTGCTGCTTTCGGGCGGGCTGGATTCGGCCACCGTGCTGGCCATCGCCCGGGATCAGGGCTTCGACTGCCACACCCTCAGCTTCGACTATGGCCAGCGCCACCGGGCCGAGCTGCATGCCGCCGAGCGCATTTCAAGGGCGCTGGGCGCGGCGTCACACCGGGTGATCCGCATCGATCTGGGGCAGATCGGCGGTTCGGCGCTCACCGATCACGCCATCGACGTGCCCACCGAGGGGGTGGGAGAGGACATCCCGGTCACCTATGTGCCCGCCCGCAACATGACCTTTCTGTCTCTGGCCGTCGGGCTGGCGGAAGTGGTCGGAGCGCGGGACATTTTCATCGGCGTCAATGCGGTGGACTATTCCGGTTATCCGGACTGCCGTCCGGAATTCATCCGCGCTTTCGAGCAGGCGGCCAATCTGGGCACCAAGGCCGGTGTGGAAGGGCAGCCGTTCACCATTCATACGCCACTGATTGATCTGACCAAGGCGGAGATCATTCGCACCGGCAGCCGTCTGGGCGTGGACTACGGTCTGACCGTCTCCTGCTATCAGGCCGATGAGGCAGGGCGCGCCTGCGGCGTGTGCGACAGCTGCCGTCTGCGGCGCATGGGCTTCGAGCAGGCCGGCGTGCCGGATCCGACGCCCTACCGCCGCTGACGGCAGCGTTCCGTTCGGTCGGCAGCAAAAGGGGTTGCGCAATCGGAATCGATTCGTATAATACCGCCTCATTCAGCGGGTCGTTAGCTCAGTTGGTAGAGCAGCTGGCTTTTAACCAGTTGGTCGAAGGTTCGAATCCTTCACGACCCACCAGCATTCCGAACCCCGGCTCATGCCGGGGTTTTTCGTCTGGAGCGTTCGAAAATGGCCCGAACACGCCCTCCTTTTACCTGGCACTACTACGCCATGGCTGCCGGCACGCTGGCGGGGATTCTGGCTGCCCTGCTGGGCGGCTGGTCTGCCGCGGCTGCCGCAGCGGGTTTTGCCATTGTCAGCCATCCGGGTCTCAGGTTCGCCGGGCTGACCCGTCAGGTGTTCATGGCTCTGTTTCTCATCCTCTTCGTGTTCGCCTTCCCTCGCGAAGCGCCGCCGGGAGTTCTTGACACGCCATCGCCCGACACCACAGAGCAGCGTTGAAGCTGCCTATTCCGCCACGGGTGGGTCACGAATTGCATCTATAATGTGCAAAGTGACTCAATAAGGTGCAACGGCAGTGGATAGACAGATTGCGCAGGAGCTGCTGGACGGCATGCATACCGGCGTGCTGTGGTTCGATGCGGACCGTCGGCTCCAGTACATGAATCTGGCTGCCTCGGCCATGCTGTTTCAGGGCCTGAGCAAGGCCCGCGGCCGGTCGTTCGAGTGGTTCTTTCCCAGAACGGAGGTGAACTGGGACGACCTGTCTCTCAAGGTGGTCACGCTCTACGAGCAGGTCATCGAACGGGAGGACGGCAGCCGGCTCAAGGTGAGCATGACCCTCTCGCCCTACGAGCTGCAGGGGCGAAGCGGTTGGCTGGTGGAGCTGATCGAGATCGAACGCCACACCCGCATCATGGAAGAGGAAGAGCGCTGGCATCAGTATGAGGCCGGCACGCAGCTGGTGCGCACGCTGGCCCATGAGGTGAAGAACCCGCTGGCCGGCATCTATGGCGCCAGCCAGCTGCTGCGCAAGCGACTGCAGAACGATCCCAAGGGCGAGCAGTTGGTGGATGTGGTCGCCCGGGAAGTCAAACGGCTGCAGAATCTGGTGGATCGCATGCTGGGGCCGAAGGGCGGGCTCAAGCTGGTTCCCCACAACATCCATGCCGTGCTGGCCCATGTGCTCGATGCTCTGCGTCCGGAAAAGCCGGACAATGTGGCCGTGAGGCTGGACTATGACCCCAGCATCCCCGAGCTTGACATTGACTTCGACCAGATGGTTCAGGTGTTCATGAACCTGATCCGCAATGCCTTTCAGGCGATGGAAAGGCATGGCGGGCTGGTGACGCTGCGCACCCGGGTGGCGCACCGCTTCACGCTGGGCAGCCGCATGCTGCCGCTGGTGGTGGTGGTGCAGGTCATCGACGAGGGAGAGGGCATTCCGCCCGAGCTGTTCGATTCCATCTTCTATCCCATGGTGACCAGCAAGCCGGACGGTTCCGGGCTGGGCCTGCCCATCTCGCAGGCCATTCTGCGCCAGCACGGCGGACTGATCGTGGCCGAGAGCGAGCCGGGTCAGACGGTCTTCAGCGTTTATCTGCCGCTGGAGCGTGACAAGATCATGAGTAGGGAGAAGGCCAAGAATGAGTGACACCCGTCCCATCGTCTGGGTGGTGGATGATGACGCCTCCATCCGCTGGGTGCTGGAAACCGCGCTGGAGGAGACCGGCTACGACATCCGCCTGTTCGAGAATCCGGAAATTCCCGTTCAGGAGCTGAAAAAGGCGCCGCCCACGGTGGTGCTGACCGACGTGCGCATGCCGCACATGGACGGCATGACCTTCGTGGAGGCGATTCATGAGGCGGACCCGCACATTCCGGTCATTGTCATGACCGCCCATGCCGATCTGGACATGGCGGTGGACGTCTATCAGAAGGACGTGTTCGAATACGTGCCCAAGCCGTTCGAAGTGGACGAGGTGGTCTCCCTGGTGCAGCGGGCGGTGCGCAAGCGTCTCTCCGGCGGGCGCCGCAGCCGGACGCGCCGGCCGGCGGCCTCCTCCGTCAGCGAGCAGGTGAACATCATCGGTCAGGCGCCCACGATGCAGGAGGTGTTCCGCATCATCGGCCGGGTGGCGAGGACGGATGTCACCGTGCTCATCAACGGCGAAACGGGCACGGGCAAGGAGCTGGTGGCCCGGGCGCTGCATGCCCTGAGCGCCCGTGCCCAGCATCCCTTCGTGGCGCTGAATACCGCCGCCATCCCGCGGGAGCTGCTGGAGTCGGAGCTGTTCGGCCACGAGAAGGGCGCCTTCACCGGTGCGGTGGAGCGGCGCATCGGCCGCTTCGAGCAGGCTGATGGCGGCACGCTGTTTCTGGACGAGATCGGCGACATGCCGGTGGATCTGCAGACCCGCCTGCTGCGGGTGCTCAACGACGGCACCTTCTACCGTGTGGGGGGGCGGGATCCCATCAAGGTGAACGTGCGCGTGCTGGCCGCCACCCATCAGGACATGAACCGGCTGGTGCGCGAAGGCAAATTCCGCGAAGACCTGCTCTACCGCCTCAATGTGATCCGCATTCAGGTGCCGCCTCTGCGTGAGCGGCGCGAGGACATTCCGCTGCTGCTGCGCCACTATCTGGATCAGGCGGCGCAGGAGCTGGGCATGGAACCCAAGACGCTTGATCCGGAGGTTGAGCGCTATCTGACCCGTCTGCACTGGCCGGGTAATGTGCGCCAGCTGGCCAGCCTGTGCACCTGGCTGACCATCATGGCGCCGGGACGGGTGGTCAATTTTGACGACCTGCCGCTGGAACTGCGCAACGAGACGGTGGCCAGCGAGGTGCGTGGCGACTGCGACTGGACCGATGCCCTGGCCCGATGGGCGGATCAGGCCCTGGCTGCCGGTGAGAAGAACATTCACGACAAGGCGCAGGAGCAGCTGGACCGGGTGCTGATCGAGGTGGCGCTGCGGGCGGCACGTCATCACAAGCAGCAGGCGGCCAGGCTGCTGGGCTGGGGGCGCAACACACTCACCCGCAAGATGCAGGCGCTCGACCTGTAACCATGCTGCCCGAACTGCTCCAGCATGCGCTGACGCCCACCCGCCATCCTGCAGCACGGCGCATGGGCTATCTGTATGAGGCCATCGCCCTGTCCGCCCGCTACCGGCGCTGCCGCAGCCGATGGGACCCCCACTATGCCCGCTGCCGCGAAGTCATTGAGGCGGCGTTGCCCGAATCGGGCCGCAGGGCGCTGATTCTGGGCGCCGGCACTCTGCGGGATGTGCCGCTGGATCGCCTGAGCGCCCGTTTCGAGCGGGTGGATCTGGTGGATCTGGTATGGCTGTGGCCGGCACGCTGGCGGACGCGCCGCCATGCCAATGTCCAGCTGGTCGAACATGACGTCACCGAGGCGCTGACCAGCCTGATGGCTGGTGAAATGACCGTGCCGCAGCCGCGCTGGGGGCTGGATGGCGGTTATGATCTCGTAGTCTCGCTCAATCTGGCTACGCAGCTGCCGCTGCTGCCGGCCCAGTGGTTGCTGAAGCGCAAGACGGAGGATCGCATCATTGATGCGTACGGCCGAGCTCTGATGCAGGCCCATCTGGACTGGTTGCGCGCCTTTCCGGGCGCTGCGGTGTGCCTGATCGCCGACCGACTGATCGAAACCCGCGCCCCGGGCCGTCCCGTGGAGCCGCTGGACCCCTGGTGGGGCGTGACCCCGCCGCCGGAAGAGGCGCACTGGTGGTGGGAGGCGGTGCCAAGACGGGAAGGACGCGGGGAAGCCCGCTGGCACCGTGTGGGCGTGAGCCGGTGGCGCAATCCCGCCCGAGACAGCTGTCTCAGGCGTCGGTGAGCACGCGCATCCAGTCCTCAAGCAGTGTTGGATTGGCGGCGGCCACGGCGGAGCGTTTTGCCAGCGTGCCGTTGGCCACCGGCTCTCCTTCCAGCGTACAGCTGGCACCACCCGCCTCATGCAGGATCAGCTGCCCGGCGGCGTAGTCCCACAGGCCCTGCCCGCCATGGAGGTAGAGTTCGGCCCGTCCTGCGGCCAGCCAGCACCAGTCCAGCACCACGGCACCGATGTTGCGCTGGGAGGCGTAGGGCGCCTCGGTGGCCAGTCGGGCGGCCAGGGGGCTGGGCAGGCGCTTGAAATCGATCAGCGCCAGGGCCTTTTTCGCATCGGTCAGCCCGTTTTCCAGTTTCAGCGGGGCGTCATTGAGGGTAGCGCCGCGGCCCTGGCGCGCGGCGAACAGCTCATCCCGCACCGGATCATAGACCAGCCCCAGCCGGATTTCGCCCGCCACGCTCAGGGCCAGCGAGCTGGCAAACAGCGGGCAGCCATGGGCGAAGTTGGTGGTGCCGTCCAGCGGATCGAGAATCCAGCAGCCATCAGCACTGTTGAGGGCGGCCTGCTGCTCGTCGGCACTGCTTTCCTCACCAAGGAAACGGAACTGGGGCCAGGTGGTGGTCAGAAAGCGCTGTACCGCCTTCTGCATGGCTTCGTCCGCTTCGGTCAGCAGGCTGCCGTCTGCCTTGACGGTGGCGCCCACGTGCCGGAAGCGGGGCAGCAGCTCCTGCCGGGCCAGACGGCGGAACTCATCCTGCAAAAGCTGCCAGTCGGCATCGCTTTCAAGGGGAGAAAAGCGGGTGTCAGTCATGGGTGCGCTCCTGTTGCAGCGGGCAGATGCGCAGCTTCTCCACGGCGTTGTCGCTCACATCCACCACTTCGATGACATAGTCTTCCAGGCGAAGGCTGGTGCCTGGATTGGGCAGGGCTTCGAGCACCTCCTGCACCAGACCGTTGAGGGTCTTGGGTCCGTCGGTGGGCAGGGTGAAGTCGAACTCCTTGTTCAGGTCGCGGATGAACACCCCGCCTTCGGCTAGCAGGCAGCCGTTTTCTTCCTGCACGATGTCCTCGCGCTGGTGGTGCTGCTTGTCCATGGAGAGCTCGCCGACGATCTCCTCCAGCAGGTCTTCCATGGTGAGCAGGCCGATCAGGTCGCCGTACTCGTCCACCACCAGCGCCATGCGGCGCCGCCGCTGGCGGAACTGGCCCAGCTGCTTGGTCAGCGGCGTGGTGTTGGGCACGAAGTAGGCGGGGCGGGCCAGCTTGATCAGATCGCGCAGGGCCAGCTCGTCGGCGGATTTTTCCAGCAGCAGGGGCAGCGCCTTGCGGATGTTGAGAATGCCGAGAATCTCCTCGTCCAGCGAGCCGCGGTAGAGGGGAATGCGGGTGTAGGGTGCGTGGGCGATGCGGCGCAGGATCTCCTCCAGCGGCAGATTGACGTCGATGGCGTAGATCTCCGATTTGGGGATCAGCACATCTTCGACCGTCACCTGCTCCATGCGCAGGATGCTCTTGAGCATGTCCCGGTACTGCTTGGGCAGCTGGGGCATGTTCTCGATGATGGCCTCCAGTTCCTGCGGGGTCAGGTGTTCTTCCTGCTGGCGCAGCTCCACGCCCAGCAGGCGCAGGAAGTTGTTGGCCACGAAATTGACCAGCAGCACCAGCGGCGAGAGCAGCTTGAGCAGCGGATCGAGGAAATAGGTGGCCGGAAAGGCGATCTTTTCCGGATACATGGCCGCCAGCGTCTTGGGCGCCACCTCGGAGAAGATGAGCACCACCAGGGTCAGGATGCCGGCGCCGATGGCGATGCCCGGCTCGCCGGCGATGCGCATGGCGATCACCGTGGCGATGGAGGAGGCGAGAATGTTGACGAAGTTGTTGCCCAGCAGGATGACGCCCAGCAGCCGGTCCGGCTGGGCCAGCAGGTGCAGGGCGCGTTGAGCAGGCCGGTGGCCCTGCTGGGCCAGTGCCTTGAGGCGGTAGCGGTTGAGCGCCATCATGCCCGTCTCCGAGCCGGAGAAGATGGCGGACATCAGCAACAGCGCGGCGAGAATGCCGAACAGAACCGACAGGGGAAGATCGTTCATCAGTTATGAAAGCTCCTTGGAACGGAAATCGGGTGATTAGGGACGGTTGAGCAGAATTTCAAGCACGAACTGGGAGCCCAGATAGCCGAGCACCAGCAGACCGAAGGCGATGAGCGTGGCGCGCACCGCCTTCTGTCCGCGCCAGCCCCGGCGCCAGTGGCCCCACAGCAGCCCGGCGTAGACCAGCCACGCCAGCATGGAGAAGAAGGTCTTGTGCACCAGATGCTGGCCGAACAGGTCATCCACGAACAGAACGCCGCTGACCAGCGCCAGCGTCAGCACGACGAACCCGATGACCAGCAGGCCGTAGAGGGTTTTTTCCATCATGGCCAGCGGCGGCAGGGTGCGGAACAGGCGGGTCAGGCGCTGGCGCTTGAAGTTGCGTTCCTGCACGCTGTAGAGCACCGCCTGTGCCGTCGCCAGCCCCAGCAGGCTGTAGGCCATCACTGCCAGCAGCACGTGCACGCCGTAGCGGGGCGGCAGGGCATGGGGCAGGCCCACGCTGTTCTGGGCCACCAGCCCCAGCAGGGCGAAGGGCCAGATGAATAACCCCAGCGCCTCCACGGGGCGGGCAATGCTGATCAGCAGCAGGGCTGTGCTGGCCGCCCAGCCGATGAGCGACAGGCCGATGCCGAGGCTGAACCAGGCGGCGCCGTCATGGTGGATGCCCAGCCACAGGCTGGCGCCATGGAGCAGTGTAGCCACGCCGCTGCTCCAGCATACCTGCATGCGTTTGAAGTCGGCCGGCAGGTTGAACCGCAGCCGCATGAAGATCACGAAGAAGGCATACAGATAGAAGGGCGCGGCCAGCGCACCGAGGAAACCGCTGGAGATCATTCGGTGTCGGGGTAGATGCTCATGATGGCCTTATAATAGCCCAAATTCGCCAGTTTATGGAGCCGAGCATGTTTGACAGCCTGACAGATCGCCTCAACCGCGCCTTCAAGCAGGTAACCGGCCAGGGGCGCCTGACCGAAAGCAACATCAAGGATGCGCTGCGTGATGTGCGTCGCGCACTGCTGGAGGCGGATGTCGCCTTGCCGGTGGTGAAGGATTTCATCGACCGGGTACGTGAGCGTGCCGTCGGGCAGGAGGTCAGCAGTGCCCTCAATCCGGGACAGGCGTTCATCAAGATCGTCCGGGACGAGCTGACCCGGGTCATGGGCAGCGAGGCGGAGCCGCTCAATCTCAAGACCACGCCGCCGGCGGTCATTCTCATGGCCGGTCTGCAGGGGGCGGGCAAGACCACCACCGTGGGCAAGCTGGCCAAGTGGCTCAAGGAGAACGAGAAGAAGAAGGTGATGGTGGTCTCGGCGGATGTCTACCGGCCCGCCGCCATCCGTCAGTTGCAGACATTGGCCGAGCAGGTGGGCGTGGAGTTCTTCCCGTCCTCGCCCGAACAGGCACCGGAAGAGATTGCCCGTGCTGCGCTGGAGGCGGCGCGCAAGAGCTTTGCCGATGTACTCATCGTGGATACCGCCGGTCGCCTGCACATTGACGAAGAACTGATGGTGGAGATTCAGCGCCTGAATGATGTGCTCAA
>JALVTA010000048.1 GCA_027036095.1 Thiotrichales bacterium
CACCTATGCCATCCGTGCCGAAGACAACAGCGGCATCATCAGCGTCAATGGCGCAGCCGCCCACAAGGCCAGCGTGGGCGACCTGCTGATCATCGCCACCTACACCCAGCTGAGCGAGGAAGAGGCCACCCGCTTCAAGCCCGCCCTGGTGTATGTGGATGAAGACAACTGCATCACCCACACCCGCAACACCATTCCTGTCCAGCGGCTCAAGGCACTGTAAGCCCACATTCTGGCGCGGTTTGTGCTAACTTCTCTGGCTGAACACAGCGGAAAACCTCTCCCCATGAACGCCAAGAACAGAAACAAACGCATTTTCTACCGGCTCAACACCATGGTGCCGCTGAGCTTCCGAGTCCTTTCCGAACAGGAAGCCCGACAGGAACCGGCGCCCAACCTGCCCGACAGTCAGTACATCGAGCGGCACTTTCTCGACAACCTGCAGGAAACGGAGCGCGAGCTTCAGCAGGCCATCAACGCCATTGCCGAACGCAGCGACCTGCTCGCCTCCGCCCTGCATGCCCTCAACAACAAGATCAACGTGGCACTGCAGACGCTGGACCGCAAGCAGCTGGCCCACATGCTGCCACTGGTACGCGTCAACATGAGCGCGGGCGGGCTGGCACTGGAAACGGATCGGGACATCAAGGAAACCGACAAGGTGGACCTGCTCATGCAGCCCAATCCGAACGAACCGCCCATTCTCATCCGCAGCCATGTGGTCAACATCCTGCCGCTGCCGGACAAGGGCCCCAACCGTAAGCGGGTGGCGCTGGAGTTCGAGAACCTGCCGGAAGAAATTCGACGCCGTCTGATCTACTTCATCCAGCAGAAGGAACTGGAGCAGGCCCAGATCGAACGGGCCAAGCAACAGATTGACTGACGACCGCCTTTTCGGGGTCATCCAGATACGGAAAAGCCCGGCCATCTGGCCGGGCTTTTCTTTTCATACCCTTGGTCAGGGGATGAAAGATTACTTCTGCTGCGCGGCAGCGGCCTGCTTGGCCACCTCCTCGGCGAAGTTTTCTTCCTTCTTCTCGATGCCCTCACCCACTTCCAGACGGGCGAACTGCTTGACGGTAGCGTCCGCTTCCTTCAGCAGCTGCTCGACGGTCTGATCGGGATTCTTGACGAACGCCTGTCCCAGCAGGGTGATCTCCTTGAGGAACTTGTTGATGCGCCCCTCGATCATCTTCTCGATGATGTTGTCGGGCTTGCCGGACTCCTTCGCCTGAGCGGTGAAGATCTCGCGCTCGTGGGCGATGACCTCCTCGGGCACGTCGGCTGCGGAGATGGCCGCAGGCTTGGAAGCAGCAATGTGCATGGCCACATCGCGCACCAGGGTGTCGTCACCTCCTTCCATGACCACCACCACACCGATGCGGTCGCCATGACGGTAGACACCGATATGGCCGTTTTCGGTCTGCAGCAGCTCGGCACGACGGATCTGCACGTTCTCACCGATCTTGGCGATCAGCTCGCGACGGGCCTCGTCAACGGTCTGACCATTGTCCAGCTTGACCTCTGCCAGTGCCGCAGGGTCCACAATACCGGTTTCCAGCACCTTCTGAGCCACCATATTGGCGAAGTTCTGGAAATCGTCACCCTTGGCCACGAAGTCGGTCTCGCAGTTGACCTCGACAATGGCCGCCTTCTTGCCATCCTCGGAAACAGCCACGGCGATGATGCCTTCTGCCGCCACGCGGTCAGCCTTCTTGTCGGCACCGGCCATGCCCTTCTTGCGCAGCAGATCTACAGCCGCGTCCATGTCACCGTTGGTTTCGGACAGCGCCTTCTTGCAATCCATCATGCCTGCGCCAGTACGTTCGCGCAGTTCCTTTACCATTGCAGCGGTAATAGCCATTTTTCCTACCTCGATCTTGGTGATTCAAATACGAACGCCCCGGCGAACCGAGGCGTCTCGTTCAGGGAACCTGTCCCGCGGCTCAGGCTTCGCCAGCCACCTCTTCCACCTCGTCGGCTTCCACGAACTCGTCGCCTTCCACCCGGGTGGTGATGCTGTTCTTGCCTTCCAGAATCGCATCTGCCGCCGTGCTCAGATACAGGCGGATGGCACGGATGGCATCATCGTTGCCCGGAATGACGAAATCGATACCGGACGGGTCATTGTTGGTATCCACGATGCCGACGACGGGAATGCCCAACTTCTGCGCTTCCTTGACGGCGATATGCTCGTTGCCCACGTCAATGACGAACAGCGCCGCAGGCTTGCCATTGGACTTCATGTTCTTGATGCCGCCCAGCGCGCGCTCCAGCTTGTCCTTCTCGCGGGTCAGCATCAGCGCTTCTTTCTTGGTCAGCTTGTCGAAGGTGCCGTCTTCCGCCATGGTTTCCAGCTCCTTCAGGCGCTGGATGGACTTCTTGATGGTCTGGAAGTTGGTCAGCATGCCGCCCAGCCAGCGGTGATTGACATAGGGCATGCCCGCGCGCTGTGCTTCTTCGGCCACGATGTCCTGCGCCTGACGCTTGGTTCCCACGAACAGGACCTCGCCCTTCTCCGCCGCCACGCGGCTGAGAAAGTCCATGGCCTCATTCATCA
>JALVTA010000049.1 GCA_027036095.1 Thiotrichales bacterium
GGCCGAGGACCTCGGCATGCCGGTCGAGGTCTACACCCTGCCGCTTATTCAGGCCGGCGCCGGGCCGCCCTGGTACCAGGACGAAGCGGAGACCATCACCCTGGCGCTCCCGGAGCTCAAGTACCCCCGGGACAAGCTCTTCGTGGTGCGGATCGTCGGCGACTCGATGAGCCCCTACCTCGAAGACGGCGACCTCGCCGTGGTCTACCAGGACCCCGGCCTCGCCGCCAAAGGCAAGGCGGTGGCGGTCTGGCTCGCCGACGACGGCGTGGTGATCAAACGCTTCCTCGGCGAGACCGAGGACGGCCTGCTCTACCTGGGCAACGACAACCCGGCCCACCCGCCCTTCCTGGCACCCCCCGGCTCGCGCATCGTGGGCGTGGTGGTGAAGCGGGTGAAGGAGGGGTAGCGGTGTCTGGGGAAAAGGTGAGCTTCCCTGCAAGCCTGAACGGGATTCCTGGGGTGCTGCACTTTGAAGGGTTAGTTGTGCGACACGAAGACCCCAAAAACCCGGAGAGCTACAGGCAAAGCATTTCACTGCTCCACGTTTCCAGAATCGCTTACGGCGTGAGACACCGTTCAATATGGCCGCTGATTATCGGAGCGATTCTCCTGGTAGCCGGGGTTGCCATCATTGGCCAACACCAACCCGTTTACACCGATGCAGGAGTGGTACTAAGCGTGCTCGCCCTTTTTATCGCAGCTTCCTACTTCTTCGGGACCGATAGTATCTCGGTCATTATAGAAACGCACTCGGGAAAGCATGAGATAAGCATCTTCGGCGACGTTAAATTTCTCCGCGAGTTCTGTTCACAGCTTGAAACTGCATGGATGTTCGCGCAGGCAAGGCTCGCGAGCAGTCGAAAGTCAGGTGAGGGGGAGTCCCAATGAAGCAGGGCGACTGGCCCCTTGTGCTCACCGACTCCATCTCCGGCAAGGTCTTCCTCACCGACCGCGTCGCCCGCATCGTTGGCCAGGTCCACCGCGAGGTGAGCTACCAGGAGGTGCGGTGAGCTCGTGTTTTTGATTTACATCGACGAGTTCGGCAATACCGGGGGCAAGCTGGATAACCCCAAGCAGCCTCTTTATCAGCTTCAGGCCGCGCTTATCCCCGCGGACAACCGATGGGTGTGGCTTGAGAATGAGCTTTTCAACCTAACGCGGCGTCTCCAAGAGCGGCTTCAGCTACATGAAGCTCCTCATTTGCACGCTGTGGAGATATATCAGAGGGCCGGCTATTACCGGACGCCGCCCAATGAAAGGCCGCTTTCGCCCGACGAAGCCTTTCAGATCTTCGATGAGGTATTCCAGCTGTCAGATAGGGCCGGCATTCTTTACGCGAGCGTCGTAATTGACAAAACGTGGTTGCTTGAGCGCGTCCACGACGCTCTAAGGAAGCAGGGCATTAATCCCAGGCAAATAGGGCGTATCAAGCGCGCCCCAGGTTTTCGTCAGAGAGTATTTCTTCTCTTGCTAGAGTGGCTTGACCTACATTTGCAAAACCTGGGCGCGCACGGTGTGGTTTTCTTTGAGCAAGAGGAGCCAAGCACCGATAAAGATCTCGCCCTTTCCACAGTTTATGCCGCGCTTCGCCAGGTTGGACACTTCCAACGTCTTCTCGACGCTCCCTCGCCCAAGGCTAAGCGCACGAGTTTACCTCTGGCCTTTGCTGATTTTGCAGGTTACGTTAGCGGCCATATCTATCTGACCACCTTTTTCTCGAGGCCTGAGCGACCACGATTAAGCGACTGGTATGTGGCCCACATCGGCCCCCGTGTTCTCGGCGATCTGACAATGGGGGATCGGATCGTTGCCATTCCTCCCGGTAGCTCTACGGTCTTGCCAAGCAGCCCGTTTAGCATCCACGCGCGTTTAACCGGAGCTCAGTCTCTGACAGAGAACCCAGCCGCAAGCTTGTCCACAGTCGTGCGCGAGTTAGAGCGAGCGTTTGAGAAAAAGGAGGGGGGATGAGCTGCACTCATCCCCCTAAAAGTACTTTACGCAGGAGGCCCGAAGGCGTCCTGCGCAAGTCCCTATGTGGATACTATCACGGCCTTGCTACTAAGTCAATAGGCGCAATGGAATATGACCATGCCCCGGCGCGGTAAAGGCGAAGGTTCGATCATCAAGCGCTCGGGTTTGGCGCGGGGCTCAGAGCCGGCTGTCCACGGGATCGAGCCCACACCAAAGGAGGAGGGCTGTTCTCAGGTCACTGATGTCCAGGTGGCCCATCGCGGTAAGAACCATAGTGGTCACCTGGAGCTCCGGGCATGGCCTGCACCGGTAGCGGTTCATTCCGAGCGTGAGCATGGCGGTTTGCAAGGCCGTGCGTTTGTTACCGTCCACGAAGGGGTGAAGCTTCACGAGGTAAAAGACGATCGCGGCCACCTTCGTGAAAAAGGTCGGGTAGGCGTCCCTGCCGCCGACGGTTTGAAAGGGCTTCTCCAGGGCGGATTCAAGCGCCCCGCGATCGCGCAACCCGGGCGCTCCGCCGGAGACCGCAAGCACCTCTTCGTGAAGCTCAAGCACCGCTTCCACCG
>JALVTA010000050.1 GCA_027036095.1 Thiotrichales bacterium
CAAGGTGGATCCGGAACAGCTCAAGGGCAAGGCCTTCGACTTCGACCTGGAAGTGGACGGCAAGGTGCTGCTCAAGGCAGGCCGCAAGGTGACTTCCCGCACGGTCAAGCAATTGAAGGAGGCTGGTATCGAGTGGATCGACGTGCCCGAAACCTATGTCATCGGTAAGGTGCTGGCAAAGGATCTGGTCGATCCCAAGACCGGTGAGATTCTCGCGGCAGCCAACAGCGTCATCACCCCTGAGGTGCTGGAACATCTGCGTGAGCTGGGAGAGGGCCAGTTCCAGGTGCTGTATGTGGATGAGCTGGAGGCGGGGGATTATATCTCCCGTACCCTGGCAACCGATCACACCACCTCCCAGCTGGAGGCGCAGGTTGAGATCTACCGCATGATGCGTCCCGGCGAGCCCCCGACCAAGGAAACGGCCGAGCAGCTGTTCAATGAGCTGTTCTTTTCCGAGGAGCGCTATGACCTTTCCGCCGTAGGCCGCATGAAGCTCAACCGTCGTCTCGGTCGGGATACGGACGAAGGTCCACGTGTGCTCACGCACGAGGACATCATCGATGTAGTCCGTGAGTTGATCAATATCCGCAACGGTCTGAGCACCACCGATGATATCGATACGCTGGGCAACCGGCGTATCCGTGCCGTGGGCGAGATGGCGGAAAATGCCTTCCGCGTCGGTCTGGTGCGCGTGGAGCGCGCCGTCAAGGAGCGCCTCAATAATGCCGAGAGTGAAGGTCTGATGCCGCAGGACCTGGTCAATGCCAAGCCTGTGGCAGCGGCGGTCAAGGAGTTTTTCGGCTCTAGCCAGCTGTCCCAGTTCATGGATCAGGTCAACCCGCTGTCGGAAATCACGCACAAGCGTCGTGTCTCTGCGCTTGGCCCGGGCGGCCTGACCCGGGAGCGTGCCGGCTTCGAGGTGCGAGATGTGCACCCGACCCACTATGGCCGTCTGTGTCCGATCGAAACACCGGAAGGTCCCAACATCGGTCTGATCAACACGTTGGCGGTTTATGCGCGCACCAATGAATATGGTTTCCTTGAGACGCCTTACCGCAAGGTGGTGGATGGCAAGGCGACCGACGAGATTCATTACATCTCGGCCATCGACGAGGCGCAGTATGTCATCGCCCAGGCCAATGTGCCGCTGGATGAAGAAGGACGGATCAAGGACGAACTGGTGTCCGCACGCCACAAGAACGAGTTCACCCTTGCGTCTGCCAAGGATGTGGACTACATGGACATCGCACCGCAGCAGATCGTATCCGTTGCGGCGTCGCTGATTCCGTTCCTTGAGCACGATGACGCCAACCGCGCGCTGATGGGCTCCAACATGCAGCGTCAGGCCGTGCCGACCGTCCGCGCTGACAAGCCGCTGGTTGGTACGGGCATGGAGCGTCGCGTAGCCATTGATTCCGGGGTAACGGTGGTGGCCAAGCGTGGCGGTGTCGTGGTTTCAGCTGATGCCGAGCGTATTGTGGTGCGTGTCAATGAGGACGAGATCGCTGAAGGCGAAACCGGCGTCGATATCTACAACCTGGTCAAGTATCAGCGCTCCAACCAGAACACCTGCATGAACCAGCGTCCTATCGTCAAGGCGGGCGATACTATTGCCAAAGGAGATGTGCTGGCCGATGGACCGTCCACTGATCTGGGCGAGCTGGCGCTGGGACAGAACATGCGCGTCGCCTTCGTGCCGTGGAATGGTTACAACTTCGAAGACTCCATCCTCATCTCCGAGCGGGTGGTGCAGGAGGATCGCTATACCACCATCCATATCGAAGAGCTGACCTGTCTAGCTCGTGATACCAAGCTTGGGCCGGAGGAAATTACCGCGGACATTCCCAATGTCAGCGAGCATGCGCTGGCCAAGCTGGATGAGGCCGGCATCATCTATGTGGGTGCCCAGGTCAAGCAGGGTGACATTCTCGTGGGGAAGGTGACGCCCAAGGGTGAACAGCAGCTGACGCCTGAAGAAAAACTGCTACGCGCCATCTTTGGTGAGAAGGCGTCCGACGTCAAGGATACTTCCCTGCGTGTGCCGAAGGGTGTGGAAGGTACCGTCATTGATGTACAGGTATTCACACGTGAAGGCATCAAGCTGGATAGCCGTGCCAAGGCGATCCGTGAGGAGCAGCTGAAGAAGATCCGTGATGACATTGAGGTGCAGTACCGCATTCTCGAAGATGATGTCTATGACCGGATTGAGAAGCTGATTCTCAACAAGCAGCTTGTCGGCGGCAAGAAAGTGACCAAAAAGCTGCTGGCAGACACGCCGCGAGAAAAGTGGTTCGAGTTCGAGCTAAGCAATGACAAACTGGTTCGCCAGCTGGAGGCGCTTCAGCAGCAGCTTGCCGAGAAGCGTAAAGAGCTGGATGATTTTTACGAAGAGAAGCGTAAGAAGCTGACCCATGGCGATGAGCTGCCGCCGGGTGTGTCCAAGATGGTCAAGGTCTATGTGGCCATGAAGCGTCGCATCCAGCCGGGTGACAAGATGGCAGGCCGCCACGGCAACAAGGGTGTCATTTCCCGCATCGCGCCGGTGGAAGACATGCCCTTTGACGAAAACGGTCAGCCGGTGGATATCTGCCTCAACCCGCTGGGTGTGCCGTCCCGCATGAACGTGGGCCAGATTCTGGAAACCCACCTGGGTCTGGCTGCCAAGGGGCTGGGTGACAAGATCAACGCCATGCTGGAACAGCAACGTGCCGTGGCCGAGCTGCGGGAATTCCTCAAGAAAATTTACAACGAGACCGAGGGGCAGAGTGAGGATCTCGACAGCCTGTCCGATGAGGAAGTTATCGAGCTGGCGCATAACCTGAAGGCGGGTGTGCCCATGGCTTCCCCGGTGTTTGATGGTGCCTCCGAAGCCCAGATCAAGAAGCTGCTCAAGCTGGCCGACCTTCCGGAGAGCGGACAAATGACACTGTATGACGGACGAACCGGCAAGAAGTTTGATCGACCGGTGACTGTGGGCTACATGTACATGCTCAAGCTCAATCATCTGGTCGATGACAAGATGCATGCGCGTTCAACAGGGCCATACAGTCTGGTCACCCAGCAGCCGCTGGGCGGTAAGGCGCAGTTTGGCGGCCAGCGTTTCGGCGAGATGGAAGTGTGGGCGCTTGAAGCCTATGGCGCCGCCTTTACCCTTCAGGAAATGCTGACAGTCAAGTCGGACGACCTGACAGGTCGTACGCGCATGTACAAGAACATTGTGGATGGCAATCAATACATGGAGCCCGGCATGCCTGAGTCCTTCAGCGTGCTGCGCAAAGAGATCCGGGCCCTGGGTATTGATATCGAACTGGAGCAAGACAAATGAAAGAGCTGATCGGATTCCTGCAAAACCAGAAGAGCACTACCGATTTCGACGCCATCCGCGTCAGTCTGGCCTCACCGGAGAAGATCCGCTCATGGTCCTATGGCGAGGTCAAGAAGCCGGAGACTATCAACTATCGCACCTTCAAGCCGGAGCGGGATGGCCTGTTCTGTGCCAAGATCTTCGGCCCGATCCGCGATTACGAGTGCCTGTGCGGCAAGTACAAGCGCCTCAAGCACCGCGGCGTCATCTGTGAGAAGTGTGGCGTCGAGGTGACACAGGCCAAGGTGCGTCGTGAGCGCATGGGTCATATCGAGCTAGCCGCGCCCGTGGCGCACATCTGGTTCCTAAAGTCGCTGCCCTCCCGCATCGGCCTGATGCTGGACATGACGCTGAAGGAAATCGAGGCGGTGCTCTATTTCGAGGCCTTCATGGTCGTCGATCCGGGGCTGACGCCGTTCGAGCCGTGGCAGCTGCTTACGGAAGAGGAGTATCTGGACGCACTGGAAGAGTACGGTGATGAATTCGAGGCGCTGATGGGGGCTGAAGCCATCAAGCGTCGTCTGGAGGCCATCGATCTTCAGGCCGAGGCAGAAAAGCTGCGTCAGGAGATGGCCGAGACGAATTCCCAGACCAAACAGAAGAAGATCGCCAAGCGCCTCAAGCTGATTGAGGCCTTCATTCAGTCCGGCAATCGGCCCGAGTGGATGATCCTTGAGGTGTTGCCGGTGCTGCCGCCTGACCTGCGTCCGCTGGTGCCTCTGGATGGCGGTCGCTTCGCCACCTCCGACCTGAACGACCTCTATCGTCGCGTCATCAACCGCAACAATCGTCTCAAGCGCCTGCTGGATCTGATGGCGCCGGACATTATCGTGCGCAACGAGAAGCGCATGCTGCAGGAAGCGGTGGACTCCCTGCTGGACAATGGCCGCCGCGGTCGGGCGGTCACAGGCACCAACAAGCGACAGCTCAAGTCCCTGGCCGACATGATCAAGGGCAAGCAGGGCCGCTTCCGTCAGAATCTGCTGGGCAAGCGGGTGGATTATTCCGGCCGTTCCGTCATCGTGGTGGGTCCGACGCTGAAGCTGCATCAGTGCGGTCTGCCGAAGCTGATGGCGCTTGAGCTGTTCAAGCCCTTCATCTACAGCAAGCTGCTCAAGCAGGGGCATGCGCCGACGATCAAGGCTGCCAAGAAGATGGTCGAGAACGAAGAGCCGGCCGTCTGGGAGGCGCTCGACAGAGTCATCCGCGAGCATCCTGTGCTGCTCAACCGTGCGCCGACACTGCACCGCCTCGGCATTCAGGCCTTTGAGCCGGTGCTGATCGAGGGCAAGGCGATTCAGCTGCACCCGCTGGTCTGTACTGCCTTCAATGCCGACTTCGACGGTGATCAGATGGCCGTGCACGTACCGCTGTCGCTGGAGGCGCAGCTGGAGGCCCGGGCGTTGATGATGTCCACCAACAACCTGCTGTCACCCGCCAATGGGGATCCCATCATCGTGCCTTCGCAGGACGTTGTACTGGGCCTCTACTACATGACACGCGAGCGCATCAATGCGCCCGGTGAAGGCAAGTATTTCGCCAACTGGCGGGATGTCGAACACGCACTTGAGGCGGGCGTCGTAACACTCCACACCCGCATCAAGCTGCGCGTGCAGGAGGTGGTGCGCAATGAAGATGGTACGACCGAAGAGCGCAGCGGCATGGTGGATACCACTGCCGGTCGTGCACTGCTGAAGAAAATCCTGCCGGAAGGCCTGAGCTTCGATCTGATCAACTGCAACCTGACCAAGAAGAATATTTCCCGGCTGCTCAATACCTGCTACCGGGTGCTTGGACCGAAGGAAACAGTGGTCTTTGCCGACCAGCTGATGTACATGGGCTTCCGTCAGTCGACGCTGGCCGGCATGTCCTTTGCCGTGGATGACATGGTCATTCCCAAGGCCAAGGCAGAGATTCTTGCCAAGGCCGAGGAGCAGGTGAAGGAGATCCAGCGTCAGTATGAGCAGGGCCTGGTAACCGAGGGTGAACGCTATAACAAGGTCATCGACATCTGGTCCCATGCCAACGAGCTGGTCACCAAGGCCATGATGGAAGAGATTCAGTGGGAGACCGTGAAGGACAAGGATGGCAATGAAGTCCGTCAGCTTTCCTTTAACTCCATCTTCATGATGGCCGACTCCGGTGCCCGCGGCAGCGTGGCACAGATGCGCCAGCTGGGTGGCATGCGTGGTCTGATGGCCAAGCCGGACGGCTCCATTATCGAAACGCCCATCACGGCGAACTTCCGTGAAGGTCTGAACGTTCTGCAGTACTTCATTTCAACCCACGGTGCCCGCAAGGGTCTGGCAGATACGGCCCTGAAGACGGCCAACTCCGGCTATCTGACCCGCCGTCTGGTGGACGTTTCTCAGGACGTTGTGGTCACTGAAGAAGACTGTGGAACGGATCAGGGTATTGAATTGCACGCACTCATTGAGGGCGGCGATGTGGTCGAGCCACTGCGCGACCGCGTGCTGGGGCGTGTGACGGCTGAGGATGTCTCTCTCCCTGACGGCACCCTTCTGGCTGAGAAAGGCACGTTGATTGATGAAAATCTTGCCAGGACGCTTGATGAAAGTGGTGTCTACAGCATCAAGGTCCGTTCACCCATTACGTGCGAAGCTCGACATGGTGTGTGCCGCAAGTGCTATGGCCGTGACCTTGCGCGAGGACACCTTGTCAATATGGGTGAAGCAGTGGGTGTCATGGCTGCCCAGTCCATCGGTGAGCCGGGTACGCAGCTGACCATGCGGACCTTCCACATCGGTGGTACGGCTTCAAAGGCAGCTGCCCAGAGCCATGTAGAGGTCAAGCACAAGGGTCTGGTCAAGTTCAATGCCATGAAGACCGTTACCAACCGTGAAGGGCAGGAAATCGTCCTGACCCGTAACGGTGAGGTGGTCATCACGGACGAGAACGGTCGTGAGCGTGAGCGCTACAAGCTGCCATTCGGTGCCGTGCTGGAAGTGAAGGAAGGACAGGAGGTTGAATCCGGAACAGTCATTGCTCAGTGGGATCCCCACACCCACCCGATCATCTCCGAAGTGAGCGGCAAGGTGGAGTTCGTGAACTTCGACGGTGCCGTGGATGAGCGTGTCGATGAGCTGACAGGCCTCGTTGCCCGGGTCGTGCGCCCGCTGAAAGATCGTCAGAACAAGGACGAGCGCCCCTACATCCGTCTGGTAGACGAGCAGGGCGAAGAGGTCTGCCTACCCGGCACCAAGACTCCCGCGCATTTCATCCTGCCCGAGAATGCAACCGTGACCGTGCAGGAAGGCGATGAGGTTCAACCGGGAGACGTACTGGCCCGTGTTCCGCAGGAAACGTCCAAGACGCGGGACATTACCGGTGGTCTGCCGCGCGTGGCGGATCTGTTCGAGGCCCGCCAGCCGAAAGAGCCGGCTGTCATGGCAGAGATTTCCGGGGTGGTGAGCTTCGGCAAGGAGACCAAGGGCAAGAACCGCATTGTCATCACCCCTGAGGAGGGTGAACCGGTCGAGATTCTGGTGCCCAAGTGGCGGACGATCAGTGTGTTCGAAGGTGAGCGCGTCGAGAAGGGTGACATTCTTGTCGATGGTGCGCCCAACCCTCATGACATCCTTCGCCTGCTGGGTGTCGGGAAGCTGACCGAATACATCGTCAATGAAGTGCAGGATGTCTATCGTTTGCAGGGCGTCAAGATCAACGACAAGCACATTGAGACCGTCGTACGGCAGATGCTGCGCAAGGTGGAAATCGTCGAGCCGGGTGATTCCGGCCTGATCAAGGGTGACCAGGTGGAGTATGCCCGTGTGATTGAGCTTAATGAAAAGCTTGAAGCAGAGGGCAAGCAGCCGGCGAAATTCCAGCGCATTCTGCTGGGGATTACCAAGGCGGCACTGGCTACCGAATCCTTCATCTCAGCCGCCTCTTTCCAGGAGACCACACGCGTACTGACCGAAGCGGCGGTCAGCGGCAAGCGTGACGAACTGGTCGGCCTGAAGGAAAACGTCATCGTCGGTCGCCTGATACCGGCCGGTACGGGCTTCGCTTATCACAAACTGCGCCGCGAAGCAGCGCGCCGTGCCGAGGAGGAGATCAAGCTGTTCATGCAGCAGCAGTTCAGCGAGGCTGAGGAAGCCGAAGAAGAAGTCGTTGATGCACTGGAAGAAGCAGAACAGTCCGACAGCTGAATCAACGACTTATGGTTGACACAGGCGGGGGGCGCGGATAGAATTCCTCGCTCCCTGATAACCACAGGCGTCGATGGCGTCTGAGTATCCTCCCCGTATGGGGCCCAACTAGCATGGAGAAGTCGCTACATGGCAACAATCAATCAGCTTGTGCGTAAACCCCGCAAGCAGAAGAAGGCCAAATCCAAGGTGCCCGCACTGCAGGCGTGTCCGCAGCGCCGCGGTGTCTGCACGCGTGTCTATACCACTACACCGAAAAAGCCCAACTCCGCCCTGCGTAAGGTTGCCCGTGTGCGTCTGACCAGCGGCTACGAGGTGACCACCTATATCGGTGGTGAAGGGCATAACCTGCAGGAACACAGTGTCATTCTGATTCGCGGCGGCCGTGTAAAGGACCTGCCAGGTGTGCGTTACCACACCATTCGCGGTGCGCTGGACTGCGCCGGTGTGGAAAAACGCCGCCAGGGTCGTTCCAAGTATGGTGCTAAGCGGCCCAAGGGCTGATCGGCGCGCTGGTCAACTGATGAACTGACATAGGAAGCATAAGAATGGCACGTAGAAAAAGAGCTGAAAAACGACAGATCCTGCCGGATCCGAAGTTCGGAGACGTAACACTGGCCAAATTCGTCAACGTGGTCATGAAGGATGGCAAGAAGTCCATCGCCGAAAAGATTGTCTATGGCGCGCTGGAAACTGTCGCGGAACGTAAGAAGCGCGATGACCATGTGGCCATCCTCAAGGAGGCGCTTGAGAATGTGGGGCCGATGGTTGAGGTCAAGTCCCGCCGTGTAGGGGGTGCCACCTATCAGGTGCCTGTCGAGGTGCGTCCGGACCGTCGTATGGCGCTGGCTATGCGCTGGATTGTTGAAGCGGCGCGCAAGCGGGGCGAGAAAGGCATGATGCTCCGTCTCGCCGGCGAGCTGAGTGATGCCATCGAAAACCGCGGTGCCGCCGTGAAGAAGAAAGAAGATACGCACCGCATGGCGGAAGCCAACAAGGCGTTCTCTCACTTCCGCTGGTAATGGCAGGCGTGACCTGAACGGGAAATCTGGCATCTGCCCCGCATGGGGCATTTGCCGTATCTGGAAAACTGAAAAAGAAGGTTAGAAACCGTGGCAAGACAGACTCCTATCGAGCGTTACCGTAATGTGGGCATCATGGCGCACATTGACGCCGGCAAGACCACCACGACCGAGCGCATCCTGTTCTATACGGGTGTATCCCACAAGATCGGTGAGGTGCATGATGGTGCGGCAACCATGGACTGGATGGAGCAGGAGCAGGAGCGTGGTATCACCATCACGTCTGCTGCAACCACCTGTTTCTGGACAGGCATGGCCAACCAGTTTCCGCAGCATCGCATCAACATCATCGACACCCCGGGGCACGTCGACTTCACCATCGAAGTAGAGCGTTCTCTGCGTGTGCTCGACGGTGCGGTCGCCGTGTTCTGTGCCGTAGGCGGCGTTGAGCCTCAGTCCGAGACTGTCTGGCGTCAGGCCAACAAGTATGGCGTGCCGCGTATGGCCTTCGTCAACAAGATGGACCGTGCCGGTGCCAACTTCCTGCGTGTTGTCGAGCAGGTGAAGACGCGACTGGGTGCTAATCCGGTGCCCGTACAGCTGCCTATCGGTGCCGAGGATAACTTCGAGGGTGTCGTGGACCTCATCAAGATGAAGGCGATCATCTGGGATGAGGAAAGCATGGGCACCAACTTCGAGTATGGTGACATTCCGGCCGACATGGTGGATCAGTGCCAGGAATATCACGAGCAGCTGGTAGAGTCGGCGGCCGAAGCGAATGAAGAGCTCATGAACAAGTACCTCGAAGAGGGCGAGCTGAGTGAGGAGGAGATCAAGCAGGGCCTGCGTCAGCGTTGCATTGCCAACGAGATCGTGCCCATGTTCTGCGGATCGGCTTTCAAGAACAAGGGCGTCCAGGCCGTGCTGGACGGCATTATCGAATATCTGCCTTCTCCCGTTGACATTCCGCCGGTAGAGGGTATCAACCCCGACACTGAAGAGCCTGAAGTCCGTCACGCCTCTGATGATGAGCCTTTCTCTGCACTGGCCTTCAAGATCATGACGGACCCCTTTGTGGGCACGCTGACTTTCTTCCGGAGCTATTCCGGTGTGGTCAACTCCGGAGAGACGGTCTGGAACTCTACCAAGGCCAAGCGTGAACGTATCGGCCGCCTGCTGCAGATGCACGCAAATCACCGTGATGAAATCAAAGAGGTGCGTGCAGGGGATATTGCCTGTGCGGTGGGCCTGAAGGATGTAACGACTGGTGACACGCTGTGCGATCCGGATCACAAGATCGTGCTGGAGCGCATGGAGTTTCCTGAGCCGGTTATCTCCGTTGCAGTCGAACCCAAGACCAAGGCTGACCAGGAGAAGATGGGTATTGCACTGCAGAAGCTGGCACAGGAAGACCCCTCCTTCCGTGTGCATACCGATGAGGAAACTGGTCAGACCATCATTTCCGGCATGGGTGAGCTGCACCTTGACATCATCGTTGACCGCATGAAGCGGGAGTTCAAGGTTGAAGCCAACGTGGGCGCCCCACAGGTGTCTTACCGTGAGGCCATCCGTCAGCCCGTTGAGGCTGAAGGCAAGTTCGTGCGCCAGTCCGGTGGTCGGGGCCAGTATGGCCACGTCAAGGTGCGTTTCGAGCCCCTGCCTCAAGGTTCCGGCTTCGAGTTCGAGAATGCCATTGTGGGAGGTGTGGTTCCGAAAGACTATATTCCTGCAGTCGAGAAAGGTATTCAGGAGCAGCTGGAGGCGGGTGTGCTCGCGGGCTATCCCGTAGTTGACGTCAAGGCGACCCTCTTTGACGGCTCCTACCATGAGGTGGACTCCAACGAGACGGCCTTCCGCGTGGCAGCAAGCATGGCGGTCAAGGATGGTGTCATGAAGGCCAACCCGGCCATTCTGGAGCCGATCATGGCGGTAGAGGTTGTTACGCCCGAGGAGTACATGGGCGATGTAATCGGCGACCTCAATCGCCGTCGCGGCATGGTGCAGAGCATGGAGGATGCGCCGGTTGGCAAGTTGGTCAAGGCGGAAGTTCCGTTGGCTGAGATGTTCGGCTATGCCACCCAGCTGCGCTCTCTGACGCAGGGTCGCGCCAGCTATACTATGCAGTTTGAAAAGTATGCCGAAGCGCCGGCCAACATTCAGGAAGAGATCATCGCCAAGTCCAAGAAAGGCGCCTGATCACCGTTTTTTGATTCATTGCTAACAAGAGGTAATACAACATGGCAAAGGAAAAGTTTGAACGTACGAAGCCGCACGTAAACGTGGGCACCATTGGACACGTTGACCACGGCAAGACCACGCTGACAGCAGCGCTGACCATTGTTCAGGGCAAGAAGTTTGGTGGCG
>JALVTA010000051.1 GCA_027036095.1 Thiotrichales bacterium
GTGGAGAAGCTGTTCCACGACCTGGAAAAGGAACTGGTGCGTGGCCGCATTCTGGCCGGCAAGCCGCGCATCGACGGACGCGACACGAAGACCATCCGCCCCATCACCACCGAGGTGGCTCTGCTGCCGCAGGTGCACGGCTCGGCGCTGTTTACCCGGGGTGAGACGCAGGCGCTGGTGATCACCACCCTGGGCACCGAGCAGGACGCCAAGGTGGTGGACGAGCTGGGCGGCGTCTACAAGGACCGCTTCATGCTGCACTACAACTTCCCGCCGTTCTCCGTGGGCGAGACCGGTCGTGTGGGCGCGCCGGGCCGTCGGGAGATCGGCCACGGCATGCTGGCCCGCCGGGGCGTGACCGCCGTGCTGCCGAGCGAGGAGGAATTCCCCTACACCATCCGCGTGGTGTCGGAAATCACCGAGTCCAATGGCTCCAGCTCCATGGCCACCGTGTGCGGCACCAGCATGTCGCTGATGGACGCCGGCGTGCCGGTCAAGGCACCGGTGGCGGGCATTGCCATGGGCCTGATCAAGGAAGGCGAGCGGTTTGCCGTGCTGTCCGACATTCTGGGTGATGAGGACCATCTCGGCGACATGGACTTCAAGGTGGCCGGCACCGAACGGGGCGTGACGGCGCTGCAGATGGACATCAAGATCAACGGTATCACCGAGGAGATCATGAAGATCGCCCTTGAGCAGGCGCGCGAAGGGCGCATGCACATCCTCGGCGAGATGGCGAAAGCCATCTCCGAGCCGCGGCCGGAGGTGGCCCCCACGGCGCCGCGATTCACCACCATCAAGATCAACCCGGACAAGGTGCGCGAGGTGATCGGCAAGGGCGGTTCCGTCATCAAGGCGCTGACCGAGGAGACCGGCACCAGCATCGACATCGAGGACAACGGCGTGCTGCGCATCGCCGCCTTTGACGAGGCTTCCGCGCAGGAGGCCATTCGCCGCATTCAGGAAATCGTGGCCGAGCCGGAGATCGGCGTGACCTATGATGGCACGGTTAAGAAGATCGTGGATTTCGGCGCCTTCGTGGAATACATGCCGGGCAAGGAAGGCCTGGTACACATTTCCCAGATCGCCGATGAGCGGGTGGAAAATGTGAGCGATTATCTGCAGGAAGGGCAGAAGGTGCGCGTCAAGCTGATCGACATCGACCGTCAGGGGCGTGTCAAGCTGTCCACCAAGGAGGCGGATAAGTAACCTGTTTGCTCGTCGCAGAAGGTATAGCCTTGAGAGCCACCCAAGCCCGTGCAGCGATTTTGGAGCCATCTTGGTGAGCTGTTGGCGTCAGGGTCGGATCAGCGTGGCGCATGTCTGACCGCAGGGAGTTTGCGCCACGCCCGGCCCAAGCCTTACAGCCACCTGATGGCGGAGCCATGAGCGAGCAGGGTTTGGGTGGCTCCACTTTCTGGCATTGCAAACACACTCACATAATGAGTAACTATCAAACACAGGATGCCCATGACAACCCATCCAGCCTTTGAAAAACTGCGTGAACAGACCATCGACAGCCTCAACCTCACCGTTGAGGAGTATCGTCACAAGGTGACCGGCGCGCAGCATTTCCATCTGCGCAATGATGATCCCCAGAACGTGTTCATGGTCGCCTTCCGCACCGTGCCTGCCGACAGCACCGGCGTGGCGCACATCCTTGAGCACACGGTGCTGTGCGGATCGGAGAAGTTCCCGGTGCGGGATCCCTTCTTCATGATGATCCGCCGGTCGCTGAACTCCTTCATGAATGCCTTCACCTCCAGCGACTGGACGGCCTATCCCTTTGCCACGGAAAACAGAAAGGACTTCGACAATCTGCTGCAAGTCTATCTGGATGCGGCGTTTTTCCCCAATCTGCATCCGCTGGACTTCGCTCAGGAAGGCCACCGGCTGGAATTCGAGCCCTGGGACGATCCCGAGGGCGAGCTGGTACGCAAGGGTGTGGTCTACAACGAGATGAAGGGGGCCATGAGCGCGCCCACGGCGGCCCTGTGGCAGGCGTTTTCCGCCGAGGTGTTTCCCACCACCACCTATCACTGGAACAGCGGCGGGGATCCGCGGGAGATTCCCAAATTGACCCATCGCCAGCTGGTGGATTTCCACAGGGCGCACTATCACCCCAGCAACGCCATCTTCTTCACCTATGGCGACATTCCCGCCGCGGAACACCACACCCGTTTCGAAGAGCTGGCTCTGCACCGCTTCAACGATCGGGTGCCGGTGGCAAAGGTGCAGAAGGAGAAGCGCCATATTGCGCCGGTGCGTGTCACCCGCACCTATGCGCTGGAGGAGGCGGACACCACCGGCAAGACCCACATCGTGGTGGGCTGGCTGCTGGGTGAGAACCGCGATCCCATGGAGGTGCTGACCGCCAACCTGGTCACCATGGTGCTGCTGGACAATGCCGCATCGCCCCTGCGCAAGGCGCTGGAGGATACGGATCTGGCCGCGGCGCCCTCGCCCCTGTGCGGACTGGAGGATGACACCCGTGAAATGGTGTTTGCCGCCGGGGTGGAAGGCTC
>JALVTA010000052.1 GCA_027036095.1 Thiotrichales bacterium
CAGCAGGGTGGGCATCACGTCCGGCAGTCCGCCGCCCTCGCGCAGGCGGCATTTCTTGTGACCCACGTAGATGAACGGCACCGGATTGGTGGTGTGGGAGGTCATCGGCTGGCCGGTGACCGGATCGCGCAGCTGTTCGATATTGCCGTGGTCGGCGGTGATGATCACCTCGCCATCCACCTCTTCCAGCGCTTCGAGGATCTGCCCCAGCGCCTTGTCCACCGCCTCGACCGCCTTGATGCAGGCGTCCATCTTGCCGGAGTGGCCTACCATGTCCGGGTTGGCGATGTTGCACACGAAGGTGTCGAACTCGCCGGAGCGGATCGCTTCGCACAGCTTGTCGGCCAGTTCAAAGACGCTCATCTCCGGCTTGAGGTCGTAGGTGGCCACCTTGGGAGAGGGAATCAGGATGCGCTCTTCGCCCGGGAAGGGGGCTTCACGCCCGCCGTTGAGGAAGAAAGTGACATGGGCGTACTTTTCCGTCTCGGCAATGCGCAGCTGCTTCAGTCCCAGCTTGCTGACCCACTCGCCGAAGGTGTTCTTCAGCTTCTGCGGCGGGAAGGCCACCCGCACCAGCCCGTCGAAGTTCTTGTTGTATTCGGTCATGGTGACGAAGGCCGACAGCGCCGGCGCATGGCAGCGGGGGAATTCGGCAAAGTCCTTCTCGATGAAGGCGCGGGTCAGCTGGCGTGCCCGGTCGGCGCGGAAGTTGGTGAAGATGATGGCATCGCCATCCTTCACCTTCGTCACCTTGCCCTTCTTGTTGCGGATGGCGGTGGCGTGGATGAACTCGTCCGTCTCGCCGCGTGCGTAGGCTTTTTCGATGGCCTCGCGGGCGCTGTCGGCGGTGTAGGGCGCCTCGCCGCAGGCGATGACGTCATAGGCCTCGCGCACCCGCTCCCAGCGGTTGTCCCGATCCATGGAGAAGTAGCGGCCCACGATGGAGGCGATGCGCACGCCCTTGAGCGGCGCGATGAATTCCTCCAGCTCCGCCAGATAGGTCAGCGCGGATTTGGGCGCCACATCCCGGCCGTCGGTGAAGGCGTGGATGCGCACCTTGGCGCCACGGTCCACCGCCATCTTGACGGTGGCTTTCATGTGGTCGATATGGCTGTGCACGCCACCGTCGGAGAGCAGGCCGAGCACATGCACCGCATGGCCGTTTTCTGCCGCCCGGTCGATGGCCTCGGCCAGCACCGGGTTGTGGAAGAAGGAACCGTCGCGGATGGCCAGGCCGATGCGGGTCAGTTCCTGATAGACGGTGCGGCCGGCGCCCAGGTTCAGGTGGCCCACTTCGGAGTTGCCCATCTGTCCGTCGGGCAGGCCGACCACGCTGCCGGAGGTGTTGATTAGCGTGTGGGGGCAGCGGGTCCACAGGGCGTCGAACACGGGGGTATTGGCCTGGGCGATGGCGTTGTCTTCGGCCGCCTCGCGCCAGCCCCAGCCGTCAAGGATGATCAGGCCGGTGGGACGGTGTTTGACCTTGTACTTCTTGTGGCTTTTGGGCATGTGTGCGTCCATTTTTGAGACTTTTAACCGCTTTATTGTAATGGGTCGGGCTGTTAAAATCAGCCGTCCCGCCGACGACCCGTGCAAAGGAGTGTCATGTTTCTGGAATTCGTGCAGCAGCAGTGGCCGCTGTTTCTGGCGCTGATCATCATCATCTCCATGCTGGTGTTCAGCTATGTGGGCGACCGCCTGCAGGGCTACCGCAATGTGGACACCACCGAGGCCACCCGCCTGATCAACGACGGCGCCGCCGTGTTCGACGTGCGCTCGGAAAGCGAGTATGCCGGCGGCCACCTGGTGGATGCGGTCAACATTCCCGTCAGCCAGCTCAAAAGCCGTATCGAAAAGGATGCCCTGTCTGTCGGCAAGCAGGATCCCATGCTGGTCTACTGCGCCAGCGGCAGTCGCTCCGCCCGGGCCTGCGCCCAGCTGGCCCGGGCCGGCTATGAGAAGGTGCACAACCTCTCCGGCGGCATCATGGCTTGGCAGAACGCCGGCCTGCCACTGGAAAAGGGCGGCCGCAAGAAGGGGAAGAAAAAGGCAAAAAAGTCCTGAAGGCCCGCAGGGCCGCCACCTCGGAGGAGAACACCGTGCCGAAAGTTGTCGTCTACGCCACCCAGACCTGTCCTTACTGCACCATGGCGCGCCGCCTGCTGGAGAGCAAGGGGGTGGACTATGAGCTGATCGATGTGGGGCGCGACCGCGCCCTGTGGCAGGAGATGGAAGCCCGCAGCGGGCGCAGCACCGTGCCGCAGATCTTCATCGGCGACACCCATGTGGGCGGGTGTGACGACCTGCACGCGCTGGAGGCGCAGGGCAAACTGGACGAACTGTTGAAAGGAGCGTGACATGAGCGAGCAGAACAACACCGAACAGCAGGCGCAGCAGCCGGTCTTCGCCATTCAGAAGATCTACACGCGGAACATTTCGCTGGAGTGTCCCAATTCGCCCGGCATCTTCACCGTGGAGTTCAAGCCCCAGCTGGAGGTGGATCTCAATGTCA
>JALVTA010000053.1 GCA_027036095.1 Thiotrichales bacterium
GAAACAGCTGCGGATTTCCACCACCCGCTTGAGACCGACCCAGTCGGACTGCAGGTTCTTGGCCTGGTTGGTGACCTTCTCGCAGCCGGTCAGTGCCAGCAGGGCGGCGGCAACCAGCAGGCTACTTTTCATCATGTGTTTCATTCGATTCCCCGGTTCTGAAATCCTGAATACGCCAGTCCTGGCTGTTGAGCGTCTCTTCATCGTCGGCGGGCCGGGTGGGCCACAGCCAGGCCACCAGCAGGATGACCAGCACGGTCAGCATAAAATAGAGCAGATTCTGGTTCAAAATTCGATTCCTTTCTGGGCGCGGATGCCCGCATCGAACGCATGCTTGACCGGCCGCATTTCGGTGACCGTGTCGGCATCGTCGATCAGCGCCTGCGGCGCACCACGGCCGGTGATGATGACATGCTGATGGGGCGGGCGCTCAAGCACGTCCGCACGCAGGGCATCCCAGCTGAGGTAATGATACGCCAGCGCCACGCAGAGTTCATCAAGAATGACCAGATCCGTATCCGCATCCGCCAGATAGCGGCGCGCCACATCCCAGCCCGCCTCCGCCCGCTGACGGTCACGCTCGAAATCCTGTGTATCCCAGGTGAACCCCTCGCCCAGCGCATGGATCACCGCACCGGGATGACCGGCAAAAAACTTCTGCTCGCCCGTTTCCGCCGGCGCCTTGATAAACTGCAGCACTGCCACGGTCATGCCATGCCCCAGCGCTCGCACCGCCATGCCGTAGGCAGAACTGCTCTTGCCCTTGCCATCACCGGTGAGCACCAGCAGCAGCCCCTTGTCGGCGCGCGCCTCGGCCATGCGCCGTTCCATGTAGCGCTTGCGCCGCTGCATGATGCGGTTGTGCTTATCTGCATCCATAGAAAGCCCTTGCTCTTATTAAAAGCCGCTTATATATAATGCACGGAATAGCTGCCTCAAGGAGGGCGTCATGAACATCACCATTCTGGGTACCGGTTTTGCCGCGCTGACGGCCGTGCGCACGCTGCGCCGGCAGGACCGCAATGTCAATATTACCGTCATTTCCCCCAAGGCGGAGATGATCTATCTTCCCAGCCTCATCTGGCTGCCGTCCCGCCTGAAGTCCGGCGACGACCTGCGGGTAGATCTGAACAACTTCTTCCGCCGCATGAACGTCAACTTCGTCGAGGGACGGGTGAAGCGCATCAGCGATGGCGGACGCACCGTGGAGCTGGAGGATGGCACCACCCATGCCAACGACGGTCTGATCATCGCCTCCGGGGGCCGCTTCATCAAGAAGCTGCCGGGCATCGAGCATGTGATCACCCCCTGCGAGGGCATTCCTGCGTCGGAGAAGATCCGTGACCGGCTGGATGCCATGAGCGGCGGCACCATTGCCATCGGCTTCGGCGGCAACCCGAAGGAGCCGGCGGCCATGCGCGGCGGCCCCATGTTCGAGTTTCTCTTCGGCATCGACACCCTGTTGCGCCGGCAGGGGCGGCGCGAGCGCTTCAGGCTGGTGTTCTTCAACCCGGCCCCGGAACCGGGCAAGCGCCTCGGCCCGCAGGTGCCCGGCAAGCTGGTTGAGATGATGGCGAAAAAGGGCATCGAAACCCACCTGGGCCACAAGATCAAGGGCTTCGAGGAGAAGAAGGTCATTACCGAAGGCGGCGAAATCGAAGCCGACCTGATCCTGTTCATGCCCGGCATGACCGGCCCGGCGTTTGCCGCCGACAGCGATCTGCCCCTGTCCGAAGGCGGGCTGATCCGCGCCGACGCCCATGCCCGGGTGGAGGGACTGGAGAAGACCTATGTGGCGGGCGATGCCGGCAGCTTCCCCGGCCCACAATGGCAGGCCAAGCAGGCCCACGCCGCCGACATTCAGGCGGAGGTGGCCGCCATCAACCTGCTGAGCGAGCTCAACGGCGGCACGCCGCAGCAGACCATCAGGCACGAGCTGATCTGCATCATCGACACCCTGACCCACGGCATTCTGGTCAAGCGCACCGAGAAGGGCACTACCCTGCTGCCGCCGTGCCGCCTGATGCACTGGGCCAAGATGGCCTTCGAGTGGTGGTATCTGCGTCAATATCGATAACGGGAGAGAACCGATGAACTACGCACTGAGCAAGAATCTGGACTGTACCGTAGAGGAAGCGGTCGAACGCATCAAGACGCTGGCGCCCGAGCATCAGCTGGGCGTGGTCTATGAGCTGGACATTCAGAAAACCATCGAAACCAAGCTGAACGAGACCATTCAGCCCTATCGCATTCTGGGTCTGTGCAATCCGAAGATCGCCAAGGATGCGCTGGAGAAGGATGCCGACTTCGGCGCCCTGCTGCCCTGTGCCGTGGCGGTGCACGAGACGACCGACGGCAAGGCGCGCCTGAGCTTCTACAATCTGCCGGCCATCGTGGAGGCCATCGGCAATGATGCCTTCGACGACTGGAATCAGACGGTGATCCAGAAGATGCAGAGCTTCATGGACGCCCTGTAAGCGCGCAAGCCCCCTCCGAGACGGGGCCTCCCCTATTTTTGCCGACCGCCGAAAAACCGCGCTGGAAAAAGCGCGGTTTTTTCATGCCTGAGAGGCGGAAAGGGCCGTTTTGCACTATTTTCCAGCCGTTTTGCGGCCAAAACGCAGCCCGCCACGCAAATAGCGCGCCGCCAGCACGAACCCGAACACGGTGCCCAGCAGCATCAGCACTGCCAGATCACCCCAGCGTGCATAGGGCGTCAGCCCGTTGCGCGGCTGCACCTGAACACGCAGGCTGCCCTGCCTGTAGGCGGGCAGCTGCGCGACGATCTCGCCCCGGGCGTTTACATGGGCGGTCAGGCCGGTGTTGGTGGCCCGGGCGAAATCCCGACCCAGTTCGATGGCGCGCATCTGCACATCCTGCAGCGCCTGGGCCGGCTCCAGCGTGTGGGCGAACCAGGCATCATTGCTGACGGTGATGAAGTAATCGGCTTCCGGCAGCTGCTGGCGCAGCTCGTCGCCGAAATAGGTCTCGAAACAGATGGCCATGCCGGCGTGATGGGTCCCCAGCTTCATGGGCGTGGGCGGAAACGGACCCGGAGTGAACTGGTCAAAAGGAATGTCGAGCCAGTCGAACAGCGGCTTGAGCAGGTCACCGAACGGATAGTATTCGCCGATGAGCACCAGGTGATACTTGCGGTAGACCTGATAGGGCACATGCCCCACATTGATCAGCGCGTTGTAGTAGTGGCGATGGCTTTCATCCCGCCAGATGGCGCCCAGCAGGATATCTTTGCCCAGCGCGCGGGCGTCATGGAGAAAGGTTTTGAGCGCCCCCTTCTCCACCAGATCGAAGAAGGCGGGTACGGCCGTCTCCGGCCAGACGATCACATCGGCGGTGAGCTGCTCACGCGTCATGGTCACATAGCGCTTGAGGGTGGGATAGAGCATGGTCGGCTTCCACTTGTCGGCCTGATCCACATTGCCCTGCAGCAGCGCCACGCTCACCGGCTCGCCCGCAGGCTCGGTCCAGCGCACGTCCCGCAGACTGCCCCCGGTCAGCCACACCACGGCGATCAGCAGCGCCGCGCCGATCCACGCCTGTCGCACCGCCAGCCACACCAGCGCCGCAGCGGTCAGCGCCACCGCCCAGCTGACGCCCAACACGCCGAAAATGGGCGCATAGCCGTCCAGCCAGGTGAGCACATGGCTGACCCCCACCTGCAGCATGGGATAACCGCCGAACAGATGACCGCGCAGCCACTCGCCCGCCACCCAGGCAGCGGGGTAGAGGATCAGCAGCCCCAGCACAGGGAAGGTGCGGCTGGAGAAGGCACGCGCCAGCCAAGCCGCCAGCGCCGGATAGAGACTGAGGTAGAGCACCCACAGGAAGACTGCGACCACGCCCAGCGGCAGGGGCGCGCCGCCATAGATGGAGACACTGGAGATCAGCCAGCTGGCGCCGACACCGAACTGCCCCAAGCCGAACCACAGCCCGCGACGGGCCGCCTGCCGGGGCGTGTCCGCCTGCCAGATGAGCCAGAAGAGACCGGTCAGCGCCAGCAGTGTCAGCGGCGCCAGCGCCAGCGGGGCGAAGCCCGCCACCGACACGGCACCCAGCGCCAGCGCCAGCAGGTCATGCCGCTGCGGCACCAGCGCATGCAGCCAGCGGCGCCAGCGGGAATCAGCCGTCGCCGTCCCGCGCACCCGCTTCCTCGCCGGACTGGGCATCCTGCAGGGTCACCTTCACTTCCTGCACCCGCCGACCATCGCTGCGGGTGACCTCCAGCTGCAGGTTTTCCAGCGCCACCTGCTCCCCTTCCTCGGGAATGTGCGCCAGCGCCTTGACCACACAGCCGCCGACGGTTTCCACCTCATCACAGTCCACGTCGAGATGGAAGTAGCGGTTGAAGTCCTCCAGCGGCATCTGGGCGTCCACCAGCCAGTAGCCCTTGCGCTTGCGCACATATTTCTCTTCTTCGTCGTATTCGTCCTCGATCTCGCCGACGATCTCCTCCAGCACGTCCTCGATGGTGATCAGGCCGGACAGCTCGGCGTATTCGTCCACCACCAGAGCCAGATGGGTGCGCCCGGTCTTGAACTCGCGCAGGATGACGTTGAGCCGCTTGCTTTCGGGCACGAACACCGGCGCACGCAGCAGACGCTCCAGATCGGCATGCTCATTGAGCTCGCCGTTGACCAGTGCCCGCAGCACATCCTTGGTGATGAGCACGCCCGCCACTTCGTCGCTGGCGTTCATCACCGGATAGCGGGAGTGCCCTTCCTCCACGATGAAGCGCAGCACCTCATCCAGCGGGCGGTCCAGCTCCACCGCGCGCATCTTGCTGCGGGGGATCATCACGTCGCGTACGCGCAGGTCGGAAACATGCAGCACCCGCTCGATCATGCGCTCGGCATCAGGCTCGATCAGCCCGTCCTGCGCCGCCTCGCGCAGCAGGGTCAGCAGATCTTCGCGGGATTTGGGTTCGTCGCTGAACAGGGTCTTCACCCGGTCCAGCCAGCTGGGACTGTGTGACGAGTCAGTGTCTTTCATGCGTCCTTCTCAAGGTAGGGGTTGGCAAAGCCCAGATCAGCCAGAATGTCGATTTCCAGCGCCTCCATCTCGCAGGCCTGGTCATCGGTAATATGGTCATAGCCCATCAGATGCAAGAGGCCGTGCACCACCATGTGGGCCCAGTGCGCCTCCAGCGGCTTGCGCTGCTCGGCCGCCTCGCGCCGCACCACTTCGGCGCAGATGGCCAGATCTCCCAGCCAGCACTCGCCCAGCGCCTCGGCCACCTCCGCAGGCAGCTCCAGGGGAAAGGACAGCACGTTGGTCGGCCGGTCCTTGCCCCGGTATTCCCGATTGAGCGTGCGGCTCTCTTCCGGCGACACCACTCGCACCGTCGCCCCGCCCAGGCGCCCGGTGCGTGAAAACACCGCCTCCGCCCAGCGTTCGAGCTGATCCTCGCTGGGAAGGGGTTCGGCCGGCACGGCCCACTGCAGTTCGATCATGATGTCTCTCTGCGCAGACGGTCCGCCTGATCATAGGCGCGGACGATCTTCTGCACCAGCGGGTGGCGCACCACATCCTGCGCCTGAAAGAAGGTGAAGCCCACGCCCTCGACCCCTTCGAGCACCTCCAGCACGTCCCGCAGACCGGATTTCTGCTGGCGCGGCAGGTCACACTGGGTGATGTCGCCGGTGATCACCATGCGCGAGCCGAAGCCCAGACGGGTGAGGAACATCTTCATCTGCTCCACGGTGGTGTTCTGCGCCTCGTCCAGAATGATGAACGCCTCGTTGAGCGTGCGCCCGCGCATGAACGCCAGCGGCGCGATCTCGATCACGTTCTTTTCGATGAGCCGGTCCACCGTCTCGAATCCGAGCATCTCGTAGAGGGCGTCGTACAGGGGACGCAGGTAGGGATCCACCTTCTGGCTGAGGTCGCCCGGCAGAAAGCCAAGCCGTTCGCCCGCCTCCACCGCCGGGCGGGTCAGCACGATGCGGCGCACCTGCTCCTTCTCCAGCGCGTCCACCGCCGCGGCCACGGCCAGGTAGGTCTTGCCGGTACCCGCAGGCCCCACGCCGAAGTTGATGTTGAACGCGGCCAGGTTGTCCAGATAGGCCGCCTGGTTGGGGTTGCGCGTACGGATCACCTTGCGGCGCAGTCGCAGCATGCGCTCAGCCACCTGCTCATTCGGCCGGGCTTCGGCTACGCTCTGTAACGCCAGATGGACGCTGGCCGGCTCCAGCGTCTCATGACGGGTCTGCTCGTAGAGGTCGCGGATCACCTGCTCGGCACGCACGATGCGATCAGCCAGCCCGGTCACCTTGAACTGGAAGCCCAGATGGTTGACCTCCACCCCGAGGCGCAGCTCCACCTGTTCCAGATGCTCGTTGTGCCAGCCCACCAGGTTCTGCAGCCGCTCGTTGTCGTGGGGGGTCAGCTCGAAGGAGACCGAATGCAGCAGATGATCGCTCATAGGGCGTAGTACTGCGGGCCGTCCACCTGCCCGGCTTCGGGCAGATCGACGACTTCCCCGCGCAGGGAGTTGGTGAAGGCGTCGGTGATCTTCACGTCCACGAACTGGCCGATCAGCTCCGGCGCAGCCGGGAAGTTGACCACACGGTTGTTCTCGGTGCGCCCGGACATCTCCCGCGGATCTCGGCGGGAGGGGCGTTCCACCAGCACCCGCTGCACCGTGCCCACCATGGCTTCGCTGAATGCCTGGGTCTGGCGGTTGAGCAGCTCCTGCAGCTCATACAGGCGGCGCTTTTTCACCTCCATGGGCACATCATCGGGCAGACTGGCCGCCGGCGTGCCCGGGCGCGGGCTGTAGATGAAACTGAAGGAACGGTCATACTGCAGTTCTTCCACCAGCTCCAGCGTCTTGAGGTGATCCTCTTCCGTCTCGCCCGGAAACCCGACGATAAAATCGCCGGACAGGCTCAGATCAGGGCGGTGCCTGCGGATGCGCCGGATGATGGACTTGTACTCCAGCACCAGATGATTGCGCTTCATCAGCGCCAGAATGCGGTCGGAGCCGGACTGAATCGGCAGGTGCAGATGGGACACCAGTTCCGGCACCTCGGCAAAGGTGTCGATGATCGCCGACGTCATTTCGTTGGGATGCGAGGTGGTGAAGCGGATGCGGTCGATGCCCGGCACCTGCGAGACCGCGTGAATGAGAATGGACAGGTCGGCGGTGTCGCCGTCGGCCATCTCGCCGCGGTAGGCATTGACGTTCTGCCCCAGCAGGTTGATCTCGCGCACCCCCTGGGCCGCCAGCGCCCGCACCTCGGCCATCACATCCTCGAACGGACGGCTCACCTCCTCGCCGCGGGTGTAGGGCACTACGCAGAAGGTGCAGTATTTGGAGCACCCCTCCATAACCGACACATAGGCGGTGACGGAACTGGCCTCCGGCGTGGGCAGATGATCGAACTTCTCGATCTCCGGAAAGGAGATGTCGATGACCGCCGCCTTCTTCTCGCCCTGATCCCGCGCTGCCAGCGCCTCGCGGATCAGCTGCGGCAGGCGGTGCAGCGTCTGCGGGCCGAAGATCACGTCCACGTAGGGCGCACGCTTGCGGATCAGCTCCCCTTCCTGAGAGGCCACACAGCCGCCCACGCCGATGATGCGGTTGGGCTTCTCGGCCTTCCAGCGCTTCCACTTGCCCAGCTCGTCAAACACCTTCTCCTGCGCCTTCTCGCGCACGGAGCAGGTGTTGAGCAGCAGCACATCCGCCGCCTCGGCCGTTTCCACCGGCTCAAGGCCGAAGGCACTCTTCAGCAGGGCCGCCATCTTCTCCGAGTCGTACTCGTTCATCTGGCAGCCGTAGGTCTTGATCAGCAGCCCGCCGTCAAACGGCCTTACGGTGTCGGTCATGGGTGCCTAACGCTCCAGTTCGAACGCATCGTGCAGGGCCTGCACGGCGGTTTCCAGATGCTCCTCGTCGATGATCACCGAGATCTTGATCTCGGTGGTGCCGATCATCTGAATGTTGATGCCCCTGTCCGCCAGCACCTCGAACATGCGCGCGGCGATGCCGGCATGGGATTTCATGCCGATGCCCACCAGCGACACCTTGACGATGCCGTCGTCGGCCAGCACCTCGCGTGCGCCCAGTTTCTCCGCCTGCGCCTTCAGAATGTCCAGCGCCGCCGGACAGTCGTTGCGGTGCACGGTGAAGGTGAAGTCGGTGGTGCCGTCGACGCCCTGGTTCTGGATGATCATGTCGATGTCGATGTTGGCGTCCGAAATGGGGCCGACGATCTGATAGGCCACGCCCGGGCGATCCGGCACGCCCAGAATCATCAGCTTGGCCTCGTCACGGTTGAAGGCAATGCCTGAAATCAGCGGTTTTTCCATCACTTGGTCCTCGGAGGTAATCAGGGTGCCGCCCCCTTCCTGCATGGAGCTGAGCACCCGAAGCGGCACGCGGTACTTGCTGGCGAACTCCACCGAACGGATCTGCAGCACCTTGGCCCCCAGGCTGGCCAGCTCCAGCATCTCGTCATAGGTGATCACATCCAGCCGGCGGGCATTGGGCACCACACGCGGATCGGTGGTGTAGACGCCATCCACGTCGGTGTAGATCTGGCACTCGTCCGCCTTCAGCGCCGCTGCAAGCGCCACCGCCGTGGTGTCGGAGCCGCCGCGGCCCAGCGTGGTGATCTCGTTGTTGAGCGTCACCCCCTGAAAGCCGGCCACCACCACGATGCGGCCGGCATTGAGCTCGGCCATGATCTTCTCTTCGTTGATCTTCTCGATGCGCGCCTTGGTGTGCACATTGTTGGTAAGAATGGGCACCTGCCAGCCGGTGAAGGAAATGGCCGGCCAGCCCTTCTGCTGCAGCGCCATGCTCAGCAGCGCAATGGTGACCTGCTCACCGGTGGACAGGAGCACATCCATCTCGCGCGGATTGGGACGCGACTGAATCTCCTGTGCCAGCGCGGTCAGCCGGTTGGTTTCGCCGCTCATGGCGGAGACAGTCACCACCACCTTGTGACCCGCCTCGGCGGTGCGGATCACCCTGTCGGCCACATTCTGAATCCGCTCGATGGTCCCGACGGAGGTGCCGCCGTATTTCTGTACGATCAAAGCCATCTCAATTCGCCTTCTCTTCCACCCAGCTGCGTACGCTGGCCAGTGCTGCATCCAGCTTCTCCGGCTCACTGCCCCCCGCCTGGGCCATGTCGGGACGGCCACCACCGCGGCCGCCCACCTGCTGAGCCACGAAGTTGACCAGCTCGCCCGCCTTGAAGCGGTCGGTCAGCGCCTTGCTGACGCCGGCGACCAGCGCCACCTTGCCATCCCTGGCCGTCCCCAGCACGATCACCGCATTGTCCAGTTTCTGCTTGAGCTGGTCCATCAGCTCCCGCAGCGCCTTGCCGTCTGCGCCATCCACCCTGGCGGCCAACACCTTGATGCCGGCCACCTCCTCGGCCTGATCCGCCAGGGCACCACCGGCCTGGGCCGCCAGTCTGGCCTTGAGCTGCTCCAGCTCCCTGTCCTGCTGCTTCAGCTGGGCGGCGAGCTGTTCGGCCCGCTGAGGCAGCTGTTCCGGCTGCTTGGCCTTGAGGGTCTCTGCCGCCTGCGTCAGGGCGTCCTCGCGACGGTAGATGAAGTCCCATGCCGCCTCGCCCGTGACCGCTTCCACCCGGCGCACACCGGCGGCCACGCCCCCCTCGGAGACGATGCGGAAGGGCCCGATCTGACCGGTGCGGCACACATGGGTGCCGCCGCACAGCTCGATGGAATACTCGCCCATGTCCACCACGCGCACCACATCCCCGTACTTTTCACCGAACAGGGCCATGGCGCCCTTTTCTTTCGCCGCCTCCAGCGACATCTCCTCGGTCACCACCGGCAGGTCGGCCATGATCTTCTCATTCACCTCCCGCTCGATGGCCCGCAGCGTGTCTGCGGCAATCGGCTCGAAGTGAGAGAAATCGAAACGCAGCCGCTCAGGCGCCACCAGCGAACCCTTCTGGGCCACATGCTCGCCCAGATGGCGGCGCAGGGCGGCATGGAGCAGGTGGGTGGCCGAGTGGTTGCGCTCGGCGGCGCGGCGGCGGGCCACATCCACCTGTGCATGCACCTGCTGGCCAACACGGATCTCGCCGGCAGTGACCTGTCCCACATGCAGCCACAACTTGCCCTGCTTCTGGGTGTCGGACACATGGAAGCTGTTCATCCCTTCGGTCAGGCTACCTGTGTCTCCCACCTGTCCGCCGGATTCCGCATAGAAGGGGGTGCGGTCCAGAATGACAATGCCTTCCTCGCCCTCCCTAAGCGCTTCCACCGGCATTTCATCCCGGTAGAGCGCCAGCACGGTGGCATCCACCTCATCCTGACGGTAGCCGACAAATTCGGTCTCGCCCTCGAAGTCGATCTTGCGGCTCAGATCCACCTTGAAGCTGCCGGCAGCCCGGGCACGCTCGCGCTGCCTGCGCATTTCCGCCTCGAAGCCGGCCTCGTCAATCTTCAGCCCCCGCTCCCGCGCCACGTCTGCGGTCAGATCCACCGGAAAGCCGTAGGTGTCATACAGCTTGAACACCACATCTCCGGGCAGGGTGTCGCCGGAAAGACCGGCAATGGCCTCTTCCAGCAGCTTCATGCCGTGCTCCAGCGTTTCGGCAAAGCGCTGTTCCTCCTGCAGCAGCACCTTTTCCACCTGGGGCGCGGCCTTGGCCAGCTCCGGATAGGCCTCGCCCATCTGCTCCACCAGCGGCTGCACCAGTTTGTGGAAAAAGGGCTGCGTCTGCCCCAGCTTGTAGCCGTGACGGATGGCACGACGGATGATGCGCCGCAGCACATAGCCGCGTCCTTCGTTGGAGGGCAGCACGCC
>JALVTA010000054.1 GCA_027036095.1 Thiotrichales bacterium
AATCTGCGTCTGGCACACCTGAAAAAGCAGATGCGCGACGAGCATCCGGATGTCCGAGACGGTGATCTCAGGCGCGATGGTAGGGATGATGGTTGAGCACGCTCCAGGCGCGGTAGAGCTGCTCGGCGACGATGACCCGCACCAGCGGATGGGGGAAGGTCAGTTTGGACAGGGACCAGGTCCAGCGCGCCTTCTGCAGCAGGCGCCCGTCCAGCCCGTCCGGACCGCCCACCAGCAGCGCGACATCCTGCCCGCCCTCCAGCCATTGGGCCAGCTTGCGTGACAGGCCGACGGTGGAGACCTCCTGACCGTATTCATCCAGCGCAATGACCAGCGCTCCCTTGGGAATGGCCGCTTCGATGGCGGCGGCTTCCTTTTCCTTGAGGCGGTCGACGCTGGCATTGCGGCCACGGGCGGGCATGGGCAGTTCCACCAGCTTCAGGCTGCAGCAGGCGGGCAGACGCTTTGCATATTCCTCAAAGCCGGTCTGCACCCACGCGGGCATCTTCTGCCCGATGGTGATCAGATGAATGTTCATGCGTCGGCGCCGGCCTCTTCCCGCACCGGCGTGACCGACCAGAGCTTCTCCAGCGCGTAGTATGCACGGCTGCGTTCGGTCATTACATGCACCACCACATCCCCCAGGTCCACCAGCACCCATTCCGGGTCCTGGGGCGCTTCTACGCCCAGCGGCGGATGACCGGCATCCTTGGCCGCCTGCGCCACGGCCTCGCCCAGCGCCTTCACATGGGTCACCGAGGTGCCGGTGGCGATGATCATGTAGTCGGTAAAGTCGCAGTTGTCGCGCACATCCAGCACCTGAATGTCACGCCCCTTGCCGTCATCCAGCGTGTCGGTCACCAACGTCCTGAGCTGTTCGGCGTTCATGCGTCTGTCACGTCCTCATAGAGTCGATGGGAAGTCATATACTCTACCACGGCCTGTGGAGTGAGGAAATCGACCGGCTCGCCGGCGGCGCGCAGGCGGCGGATGGCGGTGCTGCTGATGTCCAGCTGGGTCACCGCCAGCATGCCGACGGCACCGGCGGGCGGCAGCTCGCCCAGCTCCCCCGTCCATAAGGCCGGGCGCAGTGGTGCCGGCACCTCGGGCGGCGCACCGGGGCGGCGCGTCACTACAAGAGAAGCCAGTTCCAGAATGTCCGGCCAGCGGTGCCAGCGGTCGAAGGCGGCGAAGGCATCCTGTCCCATCATCAGCACCAGCTCGGCGGAGGGAAAGTCCGCCCTCAGACTCTCCAGCGTCTCCACCATGTAGCTGGGTGCATCCCGCAGCAGCTCGCGGGTGTCCAGCACGAACTGCGGTATCGGCGCGATGGCACGGCGCACCATCTCGGCCCGCTGTGTGGCACCGGCATGGGGGCTGTCCCGGTGCACCGGGACATGGCAGGGAATGAAGCGCATCTCGTCCAGACGGCAGGCGCGCAGCACCTCCAGCGCCGGACGCAGATGGCCGAAGTGAACGGGGTCGAAGGTGCCGCCATTGACGCCGATGCGCCGGCTCACACGGCCACCTCCGCCATGTCGCCCTTGCTTTCCAGCCAGGCCCGCCGGTCGGCAGCGCGCTTTTTGGCCAGCAGCATGTCGAGCACCTGCTCGGCCCGGCCCGGCTCCAGGGTCAGCTGCACCAGCCGGCGGGTCTCCGGCGCCATGGTAGTCTCCCGAAGCTGCGCCGGATTCATTTCGCCCAGCCCCTTGAAGCGGGTGACGGTCACCTTGCCCGGCAGCTTCTCGGCGACCACCCGGTCGAGAATGCCCTGCTTTTCCGCCTCATCCAGCGCGTAGAACACCTGCTTGCCCACATCGATGCGATACAGTGGCGGCATGGCCACGTAGATGTGGCCGTTTTCCATCAGTGCCGGAAAGTGGCGCACGAACAGCGCGATCAGCAGCGTAGCGATGTGGGCGCCGTCGGAGTCGGCGTCGGCCAGAATGCAGATCTTGCCGTAACGCAGACCGGACAGATCGTCACTGCCGGGGTCCACGCCAATGGCCACGGCGATGTCGTGGATCTCCTGCGAGGCGAGCACCTGATCGGCCGGCACTTCCCAGGCATTTAGAATCTTGCCCCGCAGCGGCATGATGGCCTGAAAGGTCTTGTCACGCGCCTGCTTGGCGGAGCCGCCGGCGGAATCCCCCTCCACCAGAAACAGCTCGGTCAGGCTCAGATCCGTCTCGGTGCAGTCCGCCAGCTTGCCCGGCAGCGCCGGTCCGCTGGCCACCTTCTTGCGCGCCACCTGCTTCGCCTTGCGGCTGCGCCGCTGGGCATTGCGGATGGCCAACTCGGCAATGGCGCGCCCCTGTTCCACATGCTGGTTGAGCCACAGCAGCAGGGCGTCCCGCACTACGCCGGAGATGAACGGCACGCACTCGCGCGAAGAGAGGCGCTCCTTGGTCTGGCCGGCAAACTGCGGATCCAGCATCTTGGCCGAGAGCACGAAGGCCACATCGCGCCA
>JALVTA010000055.1 GCA_027036095.1 Thiotrichales bacterium
CTCTCCGGTGAGGCGATTCAGCACCTGCGTCAGCGCATCGAAGCTCAGGACTTTGCCGAGGGTGCAGGGGGGTACGAGACCCGTGACATTGCCGCGGCCTATCGGGATGACATTGCCGGCAAGATCCGGCTCAAACGGCCGCTAAAGGTTGTCGTGGATGCAGGCAATGGTGTGGCCGGCGCCTATGCACCGGATGTGCTGCGGGCCATCGGCTGCGAGGTGGAAGAACTCTACTGCGAGGTGGATGGCACCTTCCCCAACCACCATCCCGACCCGGCCAAGCCGAAGAATCTGGAAGACCTCATCGCGCGGGTGAAGGAGACAGGCGCCGATCTGGGACTGGCCTTCGACGGGGACGGCGACCGCTGCGGCGTGGTGGACGAGCAGGGCAACCTGCTCTACGCCGACCGGCAGATGATGCTGTATGCCTGTGATGTGCTGAGCCGCCAGCCGGGCGCGACCATCATCTATGACGTCAAGTGCACCAGCCTGCTGGGCCGGGAGATCGAGCGCTGCGGCGGCCAGCCACTGATGTGGCGCACCGGCCACAGTTTCATCAAGAAGAAGATGAAGGAGACCGGCGCGGCGCTGGCCGGTGAGATGTCCGGACACATCTTCTTCGGCGAGCGCTGGTATGGCTTTGATGATGGCATCCACACTGCTGCGCGCATGTGCGAGATCATCGCCGCGCAGGAGGCACCCGCATCCGAGGTGTTTGCCCGCCTGCCCGATGCGTACAACACCCCGGAGCTGGAACTGAAATTCGAGCGCTTCGGTGAGCACTTCGAATTCATGGAAAAGCTCAGGGCTTCGGCGGACTTCCCGGACGGCAGGGTGTTCGATCTGGACGGCATCCGGGTGGATTTCGACGATGGCTGGGGGCTGGTGCGTCCCTCCAATACCACGCCGGTTCTGGTGCTGCGCTTTGAGGGCGAAACGCCCGAAGCGCTGGAACGCATCCAGAGCCGCTTCCTTGAGTGGATTCTGGCCCAGGAACCGCCGATTGATGTGCCGTTCTGACAATGAGTGACATCCTCATTTATGAAGATGACCAGCAGCAGATTGAGGTGCGGTTGGCGTCTGAGACCGTCTGGCTCAACCGGCAGCAGATGGCGCAGCTGTTCGGGCGTGATGTGAAGACCATCGGCAAACACATTGCCAATGTGTTCCGGGAGGGTGAGCTGGAGCGGGAGTCAACTGTCGCAAAATTTGCGACAGTTCAGCAGGAAGGCGGGCGAGAGGTTGTGCGCCAGATTGAGTATTACAGCCTGGACGTCATTATTTCGGTCGGTTACCGTGTCAAGAGCCTGCAGGGCGCCCGCTTCCGCATCTGGGCCACGCAACGGCTGCGGGAGTATCTGCTCAAAGGGTATGCCATCAACCGGCAGCGCCTGCGGGAAAATGCCCGGGAACTGGAGCAGGCGCTGGCGCTGGTGCGCAAGGCTGCAGCCTCCAGCACACTGGATCGGGATTCAGGCCGGGGGCTGGTGGACATCATCAGCCGCTATACCCAGACCTTCCTGTGGTTACAGCAGTATGATGAGGGCTTGCTGACCGAACCGAAGGGGCATCCGGGCGGACAGCTGCCTGCGGTACCTGAGGCCATGCAGGCGCTGGAGACGCTCAGGCAGGAACTGATGCTGCGGGGGGAGGCAACCGAGCTGTTCGCCCGTCCAAGGTCGGACGGTCTGGCCGGCATTTTTGGCAATCTGGAGCAGACCGTGTTCGGGCAGCCGGCCTATTCCACGCTTGAAAGCAAGGCGGCGCATCTGCTCTATTTCATCGTCAAGAATCATCCTTTTGTGGATGGCAACAAGCGCAGTGCGGCCTTTCTGTTCGTGGACTTTCTCCATCGCAACGGCCGGCTGTTCAACGACCGGGGCGAGCCGGTGATCAATGATACCGGCTTGGCAGCGCTGACGCTGCTGGTGGCCGAATCTGACCCGAAGGAGAAGGACACCCTCATCCGGCTGATCATGAATCTTCTGGCGGGAGACACTCAGGAAACAGACCATGCGGATACAGGATATGAACATCAGTAAGCAGAAAGCCCATCAGATCGCCTCGGTACTCTCCGAGGCACTGCCCTACATTCAGCGCTTTGCCGGCAAGACCATCGTGGTCAAGTACGGCGGCAACGCCATGATCGACGAGAAGCTGAAGAACAGCTTCGCCCGCGACATCGTGCTGATGAAGCTGGTGGGCATGAACCCGGTGGTGGTGCACGGTGGCGGGCCGCAGATCGGCCAGCTGCTGGAGCGCATCGGCAAGGAGAGCAAGTTCATCGACGGCATGCGCGTGACCGACGAGGAGACCATGGATGTGGTCGAGATGGTGCTCGGCGGGCTGGTGAACAAGGAAATCGTCAACCTCATCCACCAGAACGGCGGCAATGCCGTGGGGCTGACCGGCAAGGACGGCAACCTCATCTGCGCCCGTCCGCTGAAGATCAAGCGCATGCGTCCGGAGC
>JALVTA010000056.1 GCA_027036095.1 Thiotrichales bacterium
GCAAGCCGCTGCCGCGCTGACTCGCGCCGAAACCGTCTCTCAGGGCACCTGCAGGGCGCACGGAGGCCTTCGGGCGCACCTCCTCGACACAGTCCGGCGGCAATTCGGATAAAAAGCGCGACGGCAGCGGAAAACGCTCCTGCCCGTGCCAGCGACGCTTTTCGCACCAGGTCATCACCAGCTGCTGGCGCGCACGGGTAATGCCCACATAGGCCAGTCGGCGCTCCTCCTCCAGCCGGGCAGGGTCGTCAATAGACTGCTGCGACGGAAACAGCCCCTCTTCCATGCCGGTCATGATCACCAGCGGAAACTCCAGTCCCTTGGCGGCGTGCAGCGTCATCAGCTGCACACAGCTTTCCCACGGCTCGGCCTGATGCTCCCCCGCCTCCAGCGCCGCCTGGTTGAGAAACGCCTGCAGCGGTGTTTCATCCGCTGCCTCATCCGGCCGAAACTGCGCGGCGGCACTGATCAGCTCGTCCAGGTTTTCCAACTTCGACTCGGCCTGTTCACTTTTGTGGCGCGCCTTTTCCAGCTGCGCCTGCAGGCCGGAACGGCTGATCACCGTCATCACCTGCTGATCCAACGGCAGCTGTGCGGTGTCGGCCGCCAGCTGATCGATCAGGTCGAGAAAGCCCTGCACGGCGCTGGCGGCACGGGCACCCAGGCGCCCCTGCTGCAGTAACTGCTGCGCGGCCTGCCACAGAGACACGCCACCGGCCAGCGCTTCGGCCCGCAGGGTTTCCAGCGTGCGCGCGCCGATGCCGCGGGGTGGGTTGTTGATGACGCGGTCAAAACTGGCGTCGTCATCGCGATTGAGCAGCAGGCGCAGATAGGCGAGCACATCCTTGATTTCCGCCCGCTCATAGAAGCGCAGGCCGCCATAGACGCGGTAAGGCACGCCGGCCCGCAGCAGCGCCTGCTCCAGCACCCGCGACTGGGCGTTGGAACGGTAGAGCACGGCCACTTCGTCACGGCTGCCGCCGCGCTCCAGCCAGCGCTGCACCTGGCGCACCACAAAATCGGCCTCCTCCAGCTCATTAAAGGCGCGGTAGATGCGAATGGGCTCACCCTGCTCGCCAGCGGTCCACAGGTTCTTGCCCATGCGGCCGCTGTTGTGGGCGATCAGGGTATTGGCTGCCTTGAGAATGGTGGCGGTAGAGCGGTAGTTCTGCTCCAGACGAATGACGCGCACATCGGCAAAGTCGTCGCTGAAACGGTGCACATGCTCCACCCGTGCGCCGCGCCAGCCGTAAATGGACTGGTCGTCGTCCCCCACCACAAACAGCCGTCCCGTGCCGCCGGCAAGCACGCGCAGCCAGGCATACTGCAGCGCATTGGTATCCTGAAACTCATCCACCAGAATATGACTGAAACGCTGCTGATAGTGGGCCAGCACCGCCGGGTTCTTCAGCCACAGCTCGTGGGCACGCAGCAGCAGCTCGGCAAAATCCACCAGGCCATTCTGCTGGCACTGCTGCTCATAGGCGCGGTAGACGCGCAGCAGGGTTTCCACATAGGGGTTGTGCTGCGGATCGATATGGGCCGCCCGCAGCCCCTCCTCCTTGTTTCCATTGATAAAACCCTGCACCTGCCGCACCGGCCACTGCTGCTCGTCCAGCTCCAGATCCCGCAGCAGCCGCTTGAGCAGGCGCTTCTGATCCTCGCTGTCAATTACCTGAAAGTTCTGCGCCAGGCCGGCTTCACGCCAGTGTTGCCGCAGCAGGCGGTAGGCAATGCCGTGAAAGGTGCCCAGCGTCAGCCCCTCTGCCTTGCTGCCGATCAGCTCGAAGGCGCGACCACGCATTTCATTGGCTGCCTTGTTGGTAAAGGTGACGGCCAGAATGTTGTAGGGCGAGACACCAAGCGCCTCCACCAGCCAGCCGATGCGGTGCACCAGCACCCGCGTCTTGCCGGAGCCGGCACCGGCCAGAATCAGTGCGTGGCGATCCACCGGCAGGGTGACCGCCTCGCGCTGGGCGTCGTTAAGATCGTTCAAAAGAAAGGAGACGTCCATGTGGGTTCCATGAAGTTTTTGTGAATTTTGCAGCCAGAAAGAGAAAAACGCTTGCAATCAACCGGGCCTTTGTGATAAAAATCGACCCATTCAATCAATAACTGATCCGCAAGCCTTGCGCGAGCAGGTAGTATACTCCGCTCTGAATCCCTTTCCCGATCGATGCCACGGCAGTTTCTGATCCTGTCGATTCAGAGGAGGCCGCATTAAAACAAGAGGAGTTTTCCCCATGAGCGAACACATTGTAAACGTGAGCGACGAAACCTTTGATAGCGAAGTATTGCAGTCCGACCAGCCGGTGCTGGTGGACTTCTGGGCCGAATGGTGCGGCCCCTGCAAGATGATCGCCCCCATTCTGGACGAAGTCGCACAGGAATTTGCCGGCAAGCTGAAGGTGGCCAAGCTCAATATTGACGACAACCCGGCCACACCGCCCA
>JALVTA010000057.1 GCA_027036095.1 Thiotrichales bacterium
AAGGGCCTGCCGCCGGTCGCCGGACTGGGTGATGATCTGGATGACGGTGTGATCCCGGCTGAGGGTGCGCATCGTCTCATGCTGCAGGCGGCAGATGGGGCACCAGCTGGCGGTGAAGTGGATCAGATAGGGGCGAGGCAAGGTCTCCAGCCGGATGACCTGCCCGTCCAGCGCAGGCAGGGTGGTCACCGGCAGAGGGCCTGTGGTCATGTCCCGCTGCTGCCAGGCGCGCACACCGAACCAGATCAGCGCGAAGGCGATCAGCCAGGGCAGATTGCGACGTGCAAAGTTTTTCAAACGCTGTGGCATTGGCACCGTAATTGCTTAGTCTCTGCAGGCCATTATAGAGTGGATGACGCTTTATGGACATTACCCTGACGAAGGACGCCGACGGACGCTGGCGTTTTCCGGAAAATCTGATTCTGGTGTCCAAGACGGACCCGGGCGGCGTGATCAAGTATGCCAACCTGCCCTTCTGCCGCATCGCCGGCTACGAGGAGGCGGAGCTGGTGGGCCAGCCCCACAGCATCGTGCGCCATCCTGACATGCCGAAAACCGTCTTCCGCCTGCTGTGGGAGACCATCTCCCACGGCCATGAGTTCTGGGGCTATGTGAAAAACCGCAGCCGGGACGGCGGCTACTACTGGGTGTTCGCCCATGTCACGCCCACCTTTGATGCCTCGGGGCGCATCAGCGGCTACCACTCCGACCGGCGTGCACCACGGGACGAGGTGCTGGAGAAGGTGGCCGCGCTCTATGCGGAGCTGCGGCAGGCGGAGCAGGCGGGTGGACTAGATGCGGGCCTGCGCCTGATGAAGGAAAAACTGGCCGAATTCGAGGGAGAATACCATGCGTTTGTTTTCAGCCTTTAGGAACGCCTCCTCGCTGGACCGGGTCCAGTGGGCCAACTATGCCTCCATCGGTATCTTCATCATCACGGAAAGCTGGCGGCTGATCGCTGACGGGTTCGACTGGATCGCTCTGCTGGGCGGTCTCAACTTTCTGTTCGCCTGGCTGATCTTCATCAACGTGCTCAAGGTGCGCCGGTCCCTCAATCAGGTGGCGGAGCTGATCGATCGGGGCGCACAGGGTGAGCTGGAAGAGCGCATCGTCTGCTTTGACGACCGCGGTGCCCTGCGCAAGGTGGTGGACAACCTCAACTACTTCTTCGACGAGGTGGACGCCTTCCTGCGGGAGGTGCGTACGCCGGTGCAGGAGGCGGCCCGGGGCAACTTCAACCGGCCCATCGTGGCCATCGGCTTCACCGGCCAGTTCAAGGCGGCCGCCGAGGATCTGCAGGCGCCGCTGGAGGCGATGAAGAAGAACCAGATCTTCATCGAGCGGGTCAAGATTAACTCCGATCTCAGCCGGCTGGGCGGCGGCATGCAGAAGGGACTGCAGATCCTGCAGGGGGATCTGAAAAAGAGCAACGAGAAGGCCACCGAAATCCGCAGGGCCAGCGAAGAGACCGCCCGCGTAGCCAGCCAGAGCGTGGATGAGCTCAAGCGCATGTCCGGCATTCTCAACGAACTGGTCAGCTCGGTGGAAGCCTCCGACAAGGTGGTTGAGAGCCTCAATGAGCAGGCGGCCAACATCAACTCCATCGTCAACCTGATCAAGGAGATCGCCGAGCAGACCAACCTGCTCTCGCTCAACGCCGCCATTGAGGCCGCCCGCGCAGGGGAACACGGCCGTGGCTTTGCCGTGGTGGCCGACGAGGTGCGTGCGCTGGCCAACAAGACCCAGTCCGCCGCCGATGAGGTGACCCAGTCCATCGAGATGCTGCAGCAGCAGACCCATCAGACCCGCGAACGCACCCGTATCATGGCGGATCATGCCGCCACGGTGCAGGACTTCCTCCATCGCTTCGAGCAGGTGCTGGCGCAGGTCAACGACAATGCCCGCGTGGCCAGCGGCTATGCCATGCTCATCTACGAGGCGGTGTTCATTGCTCTGGCCAAGCTCAACCACATCATCTACAAGAGCAAGGGCTTCAGCTCCGTCTTCAACGGCAAGGCAGAGCTGCAGACGGTACCGCATACCGAATGCGCCTTCGGCAAGTGGTATCACGGCGAAGGGCGCGAGCAGTTCAAGGGGCATGAAGACCTCTACCGCCGGATCGATGCGCCCCATGCCCGCTTCCATCAGACCATCAGCGACGCGCTGCGGTATGTGAAGGATGATGAGACCATCATCCGCCACAAGCAGGAGATACTCAGCCACTTTGCCGAGGCGGAGGAGGTCTCAGACGAGCTGTTCGCCCTGCTGGATCAGCTGTTGCAGGTGCTGGAGCGGGAGATCATTCAGCAACAGGGTGAGGCCGGGAGTGCGGACAGGCCGCCGGAGGCCTGACCCCTCGTCACACCGCCCGGACCCGGCCATGGCCGGGTTTTTTCATGTCCGCCCGGATGCGGTCGGTGCGCCAGCCTGCAGAATCGGGGGAACCCC